>JAOPWT010000398.1 GCA_025965555.1 Mycobacterium sp. | reverse complement strand
AGGTACCAGTCGGTTCGGACTGCGGTTTCGACGACGTGCAGGCAGCCATCGGCAACGCGAGCGTCATGACACTCGCGATGAACACGAGACGCTTACGGCTCATGAACTTTCCCTTCGTTGTGAACCTCGCTTGGACCCTCTGCGATTGAAGAGGTTTCGAGACCGAGAGCTGCGCAGGGCCGCAGCGCGCCGGGACTGGTCGACGTAGACGGCGGCGATCAGCACCGAACCGACCGCGACACCCTGCCAGTACGGCTGCACGCCGATGATGACGAAGCCCGACTGCAGGACCGCGGGGATGAACAGCCCGACGAGCGTGCCGAAGACCGTGCCCTCGCCACCGAAGATCGACGTACCGCCGATGACGACCGCGGCGATGACGTTGAGGTTGGTCAGCGACTGGCCTGCGATGGTCGTGGTGCCGTACTGGGCCAGCGACAGCAGCGCGCCGAACCCGGCAAGCGTTCCTGCCAACGCGTAG
This sequence comes from Mycobacterium sp., assembly GCA_025965555.1. Classification (GTDB taxonomy): domain Bacteria; phylum Actinomycetota; class Actinomycetes; order Mycobacteriales; family Mycobacteriaceae; genus Mycobacterium. The sequence goes on along the minus strand of JAOPWT010000398.1, from coordinate 20,826 downwards.
ACGGCGATCAGATGCCGGGTCACCTTGATGCCCGTGCGTCGCGCTGCCTCCTGGTTGGAGCCGATGGCGTAGGTGTAGCGACCGAACCTGGTCTTGTGCAGCAGGATCGCACCGAGAATCACCACGATCAGCGCGACGAACGGCAGGCCGGGGATGCCGAGCACCTTGATGTAGGCGCTGAAGTCGGTCAATTCGTTTGGCACCGAGCGTATGTCGATACCGCCGGTGAGCACCTGCGCCAATCCCAATGCCACCGAGAGCGTTCCGAGGGTGACGATCAGCGCAGGCACCCTGGCCTTCGCGACCAGCACGCCGTTGATCGCGCCCCATGCCATGCCGCTGAGCACGGCGGCCACCAGACCCGCCGCGGCCACTCCGGGTCCGTTGCCCCCCATGGCGGCCATGACCTTGGCCGCGACCACCGAGGAGAACACCAGGACGGATCCGACCGACAGGTCGATGCCCGAGGTGATGATCACGAACGTCATGCCGACGCCGAGAACTGCCCACACGGCCACGTTCTGGGAAATCAGCGAGAAGTTGCCGGTCGACAGGAAGCGGTCGCCTGCGACGATGGAGAACAACACACAGATGACGACCAGGACGCCGAGGATCCAGAACGCCTGCAGGCTCAGCAGTCGCTTCAGCAGCGAGTCGTCGCCATCGCCACCGCCGGCCCCGACGGCCACCGCGGGTTGGCTCGCGAGCGTGCTCATGCGGCGCTGTCCCGTCCGTCAAGCGCACCCGTCATCGCGCCGACCAGCGTCTCCACGTTGGTGTCGTTCCCGCGATAGGTGGCGACCCGGCGGCCGAGACGCAGCACCTGAATCCGATCGCAGATCTCCAGCACGTGCGGCATCGAGTGGCTGATGAAGACCACGGCAATACCCTTGTCGCGCACCCGTTTCACCGACTCCAACACGTTCTTGGTCTGTACGACGCCGAGCGCCGCGGTCGGCTCGTCGAGGATGACGACCTTGTCCGCCCACGCGATGGCCCGTGCGATCGCGATGCCTTGGCGCTGACCGCCGGACATCGACCCGACGGGTGCGTTCAGCGACCGCACCGTCGCGCCAAGGTCGGAGAACGACGCAGCGGCTTGTCGTCGCATCTCCTTCTCGTCCATGAAGCCGAGCCGTCCGAGCACGCCCTTGCGACTGAGCTCGCGGCCGAGGAACACGTTCTGCACCGGGTTGAGGTGTGGCGCAAGGGCCAGGTCCTGGTAAACGACCTCGATGCCGAGATCGTTGGCTTCGCGCGGACTCGACAGCCGTATCGGGGACCCGTCGAAGTAGATCTCCCCCTCGTCGAGTTCGAGGCTGCCCGAGAGGGCCTTGATCAGTGTCGACTTGCCCGCGCCGTTGTCGCCGATCAATCCGACGACTTCGCCCGCCTCGATGTCGAAGTCAGCGGCGTCGAGCGCGCGGACGTGGCCGAAGCTCCGCGAGATCGCCCGCGCTTCGAGCAGTGCGGTCATGAGTTGCCTTCCTCGATGTCCGGTCGGTGTGGAGGCCAGGTGGTACCGGGTCTGCAGACGAGCAGATGGGCGTCGCCTTCGACGTGCCAGTCGCCGCAGGCCGAGGGGACGACGAGCGTCTGCCCGGCGGCGACGTCGAGCGGTGCGCCGTGGCTGGAGGCGAGCACTCCGGCACCTGCCAGCACCACGGCAACGGCGAACCCGGCCGGCACGTCGACGCCCGCCGTGAGCAGTTCCATGCGGAAGTAGGACGCCGCCTCGGCGGGCAGCACGGCCGCGAGTTCGGCTGCGACGGCGGGCGCGTGGCGGATCAGCCGTCCCGGGTCGACCAGGGCGGCGGTGTCGACGACCGACAGCGCGACGTCGCGGTCCAGTCCCAAGAAGACCTCCGCATCGGAGGCTGCGGTGTTGGTGCGCTCCAACAGGATCGACTGGTCAGTCGGCTCTTGTGCCTCGACCAGCAGGACGCCCGCGCCGATCGCGTGCGGGGTGCCACCGGGAATGAGGACACCGTCGCCGGGACGCACCGGAATCCGGTGCATGAGCGCGAGCATCGTCTCGGCGTCCTGGCTGTCGACGAGTGCGCGGATGCGGCGCTGATCAACGCCGTCGCGCCAGCCGACCCACACCGCGGCATCCGGGACTGCCTCCAGCACGTACCAGGCCTCGGTCTTGCCGTAGGCGCAACCGAGATGGGTGTAGGCGTAGTCACGGGTGGGGTGCACGTGAACGGGGAGACGTTGGCCCGCATCGAGGAGTTTCACCAGCACCCCGGTATCCCCCGGCGCGCCGTCGTCACGGCCCAGCCAGCCGATCGGGTCGGCACGGACCGAGTCGAGCAGCCGGGTGCCGTCGGCGAGATGGGCGGGTCCGTGGTCCGGATCGCCGAAGCGCGCGACCGTGGCGCCGATCCACTCCTCGGGGGAGCGCTCCCCAACGGGTGGCAGGCCACGCCACGCGGCCAGCGCGGGACCGCCGGCATACCAGTGCTCGATGACGTTGGGCGGCAACAGCTGTGGCTGTGGCGTCACGGCACGATCACCACCTTGTGCGCGGTGGTGTCGCTGCGCAACGTCTCAAGCGCCTGACCGTAGTCGTCGAGTGCGAACCGGTGGGTGACGATGCCGTCGGTGCGCACCCGGCCGCCGCGCAGCGCGTCGATGGCGGCCCCGAACGACGTCATCTCGGCGAACGAGCCCTTGATGGTGATCTCGCGGCGGAACACGTCGAAGGGTCGGAAGCGCACGACGTCGTCGTCGCGGGTGACGCCGTAGATCAGCACCGTGCCGCCGCGGCGGCACAGAGGTACGCAGATGTCGCCCACCACGGGCGAACCCGTCGCCTCCACGACGGCGTCGTATCCGTCGCCGTGGGGCGAGGCCGCGAGCAACGCGGCAATGTTGGACTCCGGGTCGTCGCGGTCGATCCGCACGGTGCGGTCCACCCCGAGACCGCTTGCGGTGTCGAGTTTGAACTGGCTGGGCCCCGCGACCGTCACCGACGACGCGCCGCCGGCGGCGATCAGCTGTGCCAGCAGCAGGCCGGTCGGCCCCGCGCCGAGGACCAGAGCGCTGCCGCCGGGACGCATCTGGAGGGACTCCAGGCCGTGCATCGCGCATGACGTCGGCTCGCTGAACACCGCGGTGTCGACGGGCAGGCCCTCGGTCGAGAACACCAACGTGTGATTGGCGACCGCGTACTCGGCGAAGAAGCCGGGAAAGTTGCTGCCGAATCCCTTCATGTCGGCGCACTGCCCTAGCCGACCTGCCAGACAGTAGGGGCACTGTCCGCAGTACACGTTCGGGTTGACGGTGACCTGCTCACCGATGCGGAATCGGGTCACCCCCTCGCCGAGCTGGTCGACGAAGCCCACCAGTTCGTGCCCCGGCACCAGGGGGAAGACCGCGCCGAATTCGCCCTCGTCAATGTGAAGGTCCGTGCCGCACACCCCGACCTGGCCGACCTTGATGCGCACCTGACCTGGCGCCGCATCGGGCGTCGGGATCTCGGTCACCGACCAGGTCTTCGGGGCCTCGTAGTACACGGCCTTCATCCGTCCGCGCCGTCCTCTTCCTTGAGTTCGTTGCTGTTAACTGCGTCACTCTCGCAGACGCTTCGAGGCGTGACGGTACGCCACTTCGATCGGTATGTCACCGGTGTCAGAGAATTCCGCCGACGTTCTGACATCGGTGACATACTTGCCGCGACCAAGAGAGCGAGGACGGTCGATGGCGACGATGCGCGACGTGGCGACGCAGGCTGGCGTCAGCGCGAAAACCGTTTCCCGCGTGGTCAACAACGACCGCTACGTCTCTACCGATGTCCGCCTGCGGGTGGAGCGGGCGATCGACGAACTGCAGTACGTCCCCAACATGTTGGCGGTCACGTTCCGCACCGGTCGCGACGCGGCGATCGGGGTCGCGGTGCCCGGTGTGGCCGATCCGTTCTTCGCTGGCATCATCAGCGCAATCGAACGGGAGGCGAGCCGCCGCGGCGTGGCCGTGATCGTGACCAGCGTCGGATGGGAGCCCTCCCATGAACGGCAGTCCATCGAGGCGGTGCTGCACCGAAGGGTCGCGGGCATGATCATCTGCCCGGTGGGGCCGGACATGTCGTTCCTGAAGCCGTGGCAGGCCCGCGCGCCACTGGTGTTCGTCGACCGGATGCCGGGCAAGCTGACCGCCGACGCCGTGGTTCAGGACGACGTCGGTGGCGGTCGGGAGGCCACCGAGCACCTGATCTCCCACGGCCACCGCACCATTGCGTTCATGGGCGACGACGTCGTCACCGGGATCCTGCGCCTGAAGGGCTGCAGGCAGGCGTTGGCCGACGCGGGCCTGAAACACGCCGACGAGCTGGTGCACCTCGGCGAGGTCGATGGCCCGACGGTAACCGCGGAGCTGCGCCGAATCCTTGCCGAACCGGAGCCACCGACGGCCGTGTTCTCCTCGAACGCGCGGTGCACGGTTTCGGTCGTGTCGGCGCTACAGGCGTTGCGGCGCAGCGACATCGCCGTCATCGGCTTCGGCGACTTCCCCACCGCCGCCGCGCTCAAGCCCGCCATCACGGTGATCAACCAGGACGGTGAGGAGATGGGACGGTTCGCGGCCGAGCGCCTCTTCGACCGCCTCGACCATCCGGGTCGAAAGTTGCGGCGGCGCACCGTGCTTCCCGTCTCGCTGGTGACGCGAACGTCGTGCGCGATGCCTGGCGAGAAGCTCCGCCCCGGCCACGGCCCCTAACTCCCGCCCTTCCCCCTGGCCGAGCAGACGCGAATGTGCGATCAACCTCGGCGTGTCGGAGACATTTGTGTCTGCTCGGCGCGTGTGGGTATGTGCCAGGCCCGGCTGCCTATCGCGGGTGAGCCGTGAAGAAGTCCCACAGCGATCGGCGACGGCACGAGCTCACCGTTGCAAAGCGCCGCCACCGCGATCAGCCCAAGTAGTTGAAGATGCGCCCGACCAGATCCCACGGCCGCAGACGGACGTCGGCCACCACGATGGGCACCGTCCGGTAACCACACTCTTGCAGCCGCGCCGTCTTCATCCGATCGTGCTTGAGCGCCTCCGGAGTGGCGTGCCACTCCATGCTCTCGTACTCGGCGACGAGTTTGGCGTCGGGCCAGGCGAAGTCGGTCCTCCAGAGGTCACCGCAGCGGTCGACGATCTCATACTGCAGCTCGGGCATTGGCAAGCCACCGTCGATGAACACCAACCGGGCCTCGCTCTCCATCGGTGACTCAGCCCGGCCGTCGGCGTACTCCAAGAGCTCTCGCACCCGGACGATTCCGCGCCGTCCCTTCTGTTCACGGACCGCCTTGTGAAGGTCGTCGACGGTGCACGCTTTCACGTGCAGGGCGGCGTCGAGCACAGCCAGAGCGCGAGGCCGGCGCATCGTCCTTGCCACCTCGACCGCAGTCCAGGCCGGTGCAGTCGCGAGGCGTTCCCGCACCCTGGTCAGCGGCGCTCCGAGGCGCTGGTGCACCATCGTGCGCTCGGTCGGTCGCATTCGGACCCCCGGGTCCAGTACGTGCGTGCGCGGATCCGCCTCCGTGTCGAATCCGTGCAGAGCCGCTGCGGTGTTCATGCACGCCACCATCGATCGGCCCGTCATCAAATCGAGCGCGGTCAATCGCCCCAGCGCATCAGGCTCCGACAACGCGTAGACGCCGTGGCACACCCGCACGATCGCGCCGGCGTCGACGTGGCGGGCCACCATCCTTCTCGATAGCACCGTCGATAGGTCGGCGGCCGTCGCCAAACCGTTTGACCCGCCGAATATCTCGTCGATGTACACGAACCGATGCTGTCGCCACCCTCTCGGCGGCGAAAGACCGTGTACTCAATCTGTGGATGACACCGCAACTGTGGATGGGCGAGCAGACGCAAATGTGCTCGACACGCCGAAGGCGTCGGCACATTTGCGTCTGCTCGCGCAGGATGGCCCCGCATGCAAAAGGGCCCCGCCACGCGATGCGCGACGGGGCCCTTCTACGTACTGACTAGCGGTAGTCGCTGAATCCGTAATCGTCCAGCGGCACGGCCTGGCCGGCGCCCTGACCGAAGTCCGGGCTGTAGTACTGATCCTCGTAGGACGGGATCGTGTACGCGGCGGCCCGAGCTTCCTCGGTCGGCTGCACCTGGATGTCCCGGTAGCGGGCAATACCCGTACCGGCCGGGATCAGCTTGCCGATGATCACGTTCTCCTTCAGACCGTTGAGCCTGTCGCTGCGGCAGTTGATCGCCGCATCGGTCAGGACTCGCGTGGTCTCCTGGAACGACGCCGCCGACAACCAGGAATCGGTCGCCAACGAGGCCTTCGTGATGCCCATCAGGACCGGACGCCCGGCGGCGGGCTCGAGGCCCTCTGCCACCACGCGACGGTTCGCCGACTCGAACTCGGCCCGCTCGGTCAACGAACCGGGCAGGAATTCCGTTGCGCCCGAATCGATCACCGTGACGCGACGCAGCATCTGCCGGACGATCACCTCGATGTGCTTGTCGTGGATCGACACACCCTGAGCGCGGTAGACCTCCTGGACCTCCTTGACGAGGTGGATCTGCACCTCGCGGGGGCCCTGGACGCGCAGCACCTCGTGCGGGTTGGCCGAGCCCTCCATCAGCTGCTGGCCCACCTCCACGTGGTCACCGTCGGCCAGGAGACGCTCGGAGCCGTCCTCGTGCTTGAACACCTTCAGGCGCTGACGACGAGTGAGCTTGTCGTAGACGACTTCTTCACCACCGTCATCCGGGATGATCGTCATCTTGTAGAACTTCTCGCCCACTTCGATGTTGACCCGGCCGGTGACGTCCGCGATCGGAGCGGTGTTACGCGGCACGCGGGCCTCGAACAGCTCCTGCACCCGAGGAAGACCACCGGTGATGTCCTCACCGACGCCGCCCTCCTGCTTGAACGTACGCATGGTCAGCTGCGTGCCGGGCTCACCGATGGACTGCGCGGCGACGATGCCGACGGCCTCACCGATGTCGACCAGCTTGCCGGTGGCCATCGAGCGGCCGTAGCACGTGGCGCAGACGCCGGTGCCCGTCATGCAGGTCAGCACCGAACGCACCTTGACCTCGGTGATACCCGCGGCCAGCAGTGCGTCGATCGCCGGATCGCCCAGATCGTGTCCACGCTCGACGACGACGTTGCCGTTGGCGTCGACCGCATCCACGGCCAGCGTCCGCGCATACGTCGAGGTCTCGACGTGCGCATCGCGGGTCAGGGTGCCGTCGGCCTCGGTGGCCGCGATCGTGGTCATGATGCCGCGCTCAGTCTGGCAATCGTGCTCGCGCACGATGACGTCCTGAGACACGTCGACCAGACGACGGGTCAGGTAACCCGAGTCCGCCGTACGAAGGGCGGTGTCGGCCAGACCCTTCCGGGCGCTGTGCGTGTTGATGAAGTACTCCAACACGGTCAGGCCCTCACGGAAGGACGACTTGATCGGGCGCGGGATGAACTCACCCTTCGGGTTCGTCACCAGGCCCTTCATGCCTGCCAGGGTGCGCGTCTGGTTGAACGTACCGGTGGCACCGGAGTCGATCAGTTGAATGATCGAGTTGGACGCCGGGTAGTGGTCGCGCAGTGCGTTACCGACCTCTTCGGTGGCTTCCTTCCAGATCTTGACCAGGGCGTCGGTCCGCTCGATCTTCTCGAGCAGGCCGCGCTGGTACTTCTTCTCGATGGCGTCCGCTTGCTGCTCGTAGCCATCGAGGATCTGTGCCTTGTTCGGCGGCACCAGCACGTCGGCCATGGACACCGTGACACCCGAACGGGTGGCCCAGTGGAAGCCGGCGTCCTTCAGCTTGTCGACGGTCTGCGCCACGACGATCATCGGGTAGCGCTCGGCGAGATCGTTGATGATCGACGCCTGGACCTTCTTGTGCATCTGCTTGTTGACGAAGGGGTAGCCCCGCGGCAGCAGCTCATTGAACAGCACGCGGCCCAGAGTGGTCTCCGCCAACCAGGCGTCGCCCATCTTCCAGCCCTCGTCACCGAAGACCGCGGCCTCGACGTCGGCGGGCGGACGCTGATGCGTCAGCCGAACCTTGATCTTGGCCCGCACGCTCAGCACACCACGGTCGACGGCCATCTGAGCTTCGGCAGGCGAGCCGTACACACCCGACTCCGGCTGATCCGTGGCGGCAGGCGTGTATTCGCCTGTGTCGCCTTCGATCTCGGTGGTCAGGAAGAACAGACCGGTCACCATGTCCAGACGCGGCATGGCCAGCGGGCGGCCCGACGCGGGAGACAGGATGTTGTTGCTCGACAGCATCAGGATGCGTGCCTCGGCCTGCGCCTCGGCACTCAGCGGCAGGTGCACTGCCATCTGGTCACCGTCGAAGTCGGCGTTGAACGCCTCACAGACCAGCGGGTGCAGCTGAATGGCCTTGCCCTCGACCAACTGTGGCTCGAAGGCCTGGATGCCAAGGCGGTGCAGCGTTGGTGCGCGGTTCAGCAGCACGGGGTGCTCGGAGATGACCTCTTCGAGGACGTCCCACACCTGCGGGCGCTGACGTTCGACCATCCGCTTGGCGCTCTTGATGTTCTGCGCGTGGTTCAGGTCGACCAGTCGCTTCATCACGAACGGCTTGAACAGCTCGAGAGCCATCAGCTTGGGCAAACCACACTGATGCAGCTTGAGCTGCGGGCCGACGACGATGACCGAACGCCCGGAGTAGTCGACGCGCTTGCCGAGCAGGTTCTGACGGAACCGGCCCTGCTTGCCCTTCAACAGATCCGACAGCGACTTCAGCGGACGGTTGCCAGGCCCGGTGACGGGGCGGCCGCGACGACCGTTGTCGAACAACGCGTCCACGGACTCCTGAAGCATGCGCTTCTCGTTGTTGACGATGATCTCGGGCGCGCCGAGGTCGATCAGTCGCTTCAACCGGTTGTTGCGGTTGATGACGCGGCGGTACAGATCGTTAAGGTCGGAGGTGGCGAAGCGGCCACCGTCGAGCTGAACCATCGGGCGCAGTTCCGGCGGGATCACCGGTACGGCGTCGAGCACCATGCCCATGGGCGAGTTGCGGTTCATCTGGAACGCCGCGACGACCTTGAGGCGCTTCAGTGCACGAAGCTTCTTCTGGCCCTTGCCGTTCTTGATGGTGTCGCGCAGGCTCTCGGCCTCGGCGTCGATGTCGAAGTTCTCGATGAGCTTCTTGATCGACTCGGCACCCATGGCGCCGTTGAAGTACTCGCCGTAGCGGTCGATGAGCTCGCGGTAGAGCACCTCGTCGACGATCAGCTGCTTGGGAGCCAGCTTGGTGAACGTCGTCCAGACCTCGTCCAGGCGATCCAGCTCGCGCTGGGCCCGGTCGCGGAGCTGACGCATTTCGCGCTCGCCACCGTCACGGACCTTGCGACGGACGTCGGACTTGGCGCCGTCGCGCTCGAGCTCGGCCATGTCGGCCTCGAGCTTCTGGCTCCGCTCGGCCAGGTCGAGATCGCGCTGGTCCTCGACCGCCTTCTTCTCGACGACCATCTCGGCCTCGAGCGTCGACAGGTCGTTGTGCCGCTGCTCGGTGTCGACAGCGGTGATCACGTAGGCCGCGAAGTAAATGATCTTCTCGAGATCCTTCGGGGCCAGGTCCAGCAGGTAACCGAGACGGCTCGGCACGCCCTTGAAGTACCAGATGTGCGTGACGGGTGCGGCCAGTTCGATGTGGCCCATCCGCTCACGACGCACCTTGGCGCGAGTCACCTCGACGCCGCAGCGCTCACAGACGATGCCCTTGAAGCGCACGCGCTTGTACTTGCCGCAGTAGCACTCCCAGTCGCGAGTAGGTCCGAAGATCTTCTCGCAGAACAGGCCGTCCTTCTCTGGCTTCAGCGTGCGGTAGTTGATGGTCTCCGGCTTCTTGACCTCGCCGTAGGACCAGTTGCGGATGTCGTCCGCAGTGGCGAGGCCAATGCGGAGTTCATCGAAGAAGTTGACGTCGAGCACGTAACTCCCTTTCCCCTTGCGGGACTAGATGACTATCAATCAAAACGCGGGACGCAGGGTCCCCGGAAAACACTTAGGCGAGATCCTCGACCGACGGAGATACGTTGCGGGACAGGTTGATTCCCAGGTTCGCGGCAGCGCGCTCCAGGTCCTCGTCATCGCTGTCACGCATTTCGATCGCGTGACCCTCCGAAGACAGCACCTCGACGTTGAGGCACAGCGACTGAAGCTCCTTGAGCAACACCTTGAACGACTCCGGAATACCGGGCTCGGGGATGTTCTCGCCCTTGACGATCGCCTCGTAGACCTTGACCCGGCCGACGGTGTCGTCGGACTTGATGGTCAGGAGCTCCTGCAGCGTGTACGCCGCGCCGTAGGCCTGCATGGCCCAGCACTCCATCTCACCGAATCGCTGGCCACCGAACTGCGCCTTACCACCGAGCGGCTGCTGGGTGATCATCGAGTACGGGCCGGTGGAACGGGCGTGGATCTTGTCGTCCACCAAGTGGTGCAGCTTCAGGATGTACATGTAGCCGACCGTCACCGGGTACGGGAACGGTTCGCCACTGCGACCATCGAACAACTGCGACTTGCCGTCGGCGTCGACCATCACGTCGCCGTCGCGGTTGGGCAGCGTCGACCCGAGCAGACCCTGCAGTTCGTTCTCGCGCGCACCGTCGAAGACGGGCGTGGAGACGATGCTGTTTGGCTCCGACGACAGCAGATCCTCTGGCAGGTTGTTCGCCCAGTCCGGCGTGCCACCGACCACGTCGATGTTCCAGCCGGCCTTGGCGACCCAGCCCAGGTGCGTCTCGAGGATCTGGCCGATGTTCATCCGTCGCGGCACACCGTGCGTGTTCAGGATGATGTCGACCGGCGTGCCGTCCGGCATGAACGGCATGTCCTCGATCGGCAGGATCTTGCCGATGACGCCCTTGTTGCCGTGACGTCCGGCGAGCTTGTCACCGTCGGAGATCTTGCGCTTCTGGGCCACGTAGACGCGGACCAGCTCGTTGACGCCGGCGGGCAGCTCGTCGTCCTCCTCGCGGGAGAACATCCGCACACCGATGACCTTGCCGGACTCGCCGTGAGGAACCTTGAGCGACGTGTCGCGCACCTCGCGGGCCTTCTCACCGAAGATGGCACGCAGCAGGCGCTCCTCCGGGGTCAGCTCGGTCTCGCCCTTCGGGGTGACCTTGCCGACCAGGATGTCGCCGTCGCGGACCTCGGCGCCGATGCGGACGATGCCGCGTTCGTCGAGGTCTGCCAGCACCTCGTCGGAGACGTTCGGGATGTCCCTGGTGATCTCCTCGGCGCCCAGCTTGGTGTCACGGGCATCGATCTCGTGCTCCTCGATGTGAATCGAGGTGAGCACGTCTTCCTCCACGAGCCGCTGGCTCAGGATGATCGCGTCCTCGTAGTTGTGCCCTTCCCACGGCATGATCGCGACGAGCAGGTTCTTGCCGAGCGCCATCTCACCGTTCTCGGTGCACGGACCATCGGCGATGACCTGACCCGACTCGACACGCTGCCCGGCGTCCACGATCGGACGCTGGTTGGCGCACGTGCCGTGGTTGGAGCGGGCGAACTTGCGCATCCGGTAGGTGTGCCGGGTGCCGTCGTCTGCCATCACGGTGATGTAGTCGGCGGACACCTCTTCGATGACGCCCGCCTTGCCTGCGACGACGACGTCACCGGCATCGATCGCGGCACGGAGTTCCATGCCGGTACCGACCAGCGGTGCCTCGCTGCGCACCAGCGGAACCGCCTGGCGCTGCATGTTGGCACCCATGAGGGCACGGTTGGCGTCGTCGTGCTCGAGGAACGGGATCATGGCCGTCGCGACCGACACCATCTGGCGCGGCGAGACATCCATGTAGTCCACGTCGTTGGGCGAGACGTTCTCGACCTCGCCACCCTTACGGCGAACCAGGATGCGATCCTCGGTGAACCGGCCGTTGTCGTCGATCGGCGAGTTGGCCTGCGCCACGACGTGGCGGTCCTCCTCGTCGGCCGTCAGGTGGTGGATCTCGTCGGTGACGACACCGTCGACGACCTTGCGGTACGGCGTCTCGATGAAGCCGAACGGGTTGACCCGCGCGTACACCGAAAGCGAACCGATCAGGCCGATGTTCGGGCCTTCCGGGGTCTCGATCGGGCACATGCGGCCGTAGTGGCTGGAGTGCACGTCGCGGACCTCGAGGCCGGCGCGTTCACGGGACAGACCACCGGGGCCCAGCGCCGACAGGCGGCGCTTGTGGGTCAGGCCCGACAGCGGGTTGTTCTGGTCCATGAACTGGCTCAGCTGGCTGGTACCGAAGAACTCCTTGATCGCCGCCACGACGGGACGGATGTTGATCAGGGTCTGCGGCGTGATGGCCTCGACGTCCTGGGTGGTCATGCGCTCACGCACGACGCGCTCCATGCGCGACAGACCGACGCGGATCTGATTCTGGATCAGTTCGCCGACGGTACGCAGACGACGGTTGCCGAAGTGGTCGATGTCGTCCACCTCGACCGGGACCTCGACGCCGCCGGGGGCGGTCATCGTGGTCTGGCCCTCGTGCAGGCGCACCAGGTACTCGATCGTGGCGACGATGTCCTCTTCGTTCAGCGTCGACGACGTGATCGGCTGGCCCACGTTCAGGCCCAGCTTCTTGTTGACCTTGTAGCGGCCCACGCGAGCCAGGTCGTAGCGCTTCTCCTTGAAGAACAGGTTCTCCAGCAGGGTCTGCGCGGATTCCTTGGTGGGGGGCTCGCCCGGGCGCAGCTTCCGGTAGATGTCCAGCAGCGCCTCGTCGGGACCAGCGGTGCTGTCCTTCTCGAGGGTCGACATCATGATCTCGGAGAAGCCGAAGCGCTCGGTGATCTTCTCGCTGGTCCAGCCCAGCGCCTTCAGCAGCACGGTGACCGGCTGACGACGCTTGCGGTCGATGCGCACGCCGACGGTGGCGCGCTTGTCGACGTCGAACTCGAGCCAGGCGCCACGGCCCGGAATGACCTTGACGCTCGTCAGGTCGTTCTCGGTGGCCTTGTCCTTGCTCTTGTCGAAGTACACGCCGGGCGAGCGGACGAGCTGAGACACGACGACACGCTCGGTGCCGTTGATGATGAAGGTGCCCTTCTCGGTCATCATGGGGAAGTCGCCCATGAAGACGGTCTGGCTCTTGATCTCGCCGGTGGTGTTGTTGATGAACTCCGCGGTGACGAACAGCGGCGCCGCGTAGGTCTGGTCCTTCTCCTTGCAATCGTCGACGGGTGCCTTGACCTCGTCGAAGCGCGGATCGGAGAAGCTAAGCGAGAGCGTGCCCGCGAAGTCCTCGATCGGCGACAACTCGGTGAGCACCTCTTCGAGGCCACCAACCGGGCTGACCTCGCCGCGCTCGAGAGCCTTCTCGCGCCAGCCGTCGGAACCGATCAGCCACTCGAAGGAGTCCGTCTGCACGTCGAGCAGACCGGGAACCTCGAGAGGCTCGCGGAGCTTGGCGAAAGAAACTCGGTTAGGTGCTCCAGGAACGGAGTTGTTGGGGTTTTCTACTGACTTGCTCTGGCGAGAGACTGCCAAGATGCATCCTTCCAGCACCGGATGCGACTATCGGAGACCGACCGAAGCCGGACCCTTCGCCGCGTTATCTGCGTTAGGTTTCGGCTGGCGTTCTCAAGCTTGACCTCGGCCTCGGGGCACACGACTAGCTCACTGAGCAGGGCTCAGGCTAGGACCACGGTGTCAAGAGGCGGGTGAGGTGGGCAGGATGCAGCCAGCGCAACGTCCAACGATAGCGCAGACCGGCATATTCCTCAACAACCGCATGCGGAGCTAGAGCGCCCACGAGATCGGCGCTGGCTGGCGTCCTCTACCCGTGCACACATGCTGACCAACAGATTGGCCCGTTTGTGCCGTTGCGTCAAGAGATAGAGCGGTGTTTTGGCATGGAGTTTTCGCAGAGTGAGTCGTGGGCCGTCATCGCGGGGCGTCGCAGTCGCGCCCCCGCAGCCAGCGATCTGGGGCGACTTTGCCAACGCCCCGGGCGGGCGGAGCCGGTCACCCACCGCGGCGACGAGTTGCCGTCCCAGTCGCCTTCGCACATGGCCGGATGCACGCACTCGAAGGCGGCAGCGGTGGCCTCCGCCCGTGGAAGCGGTTGCATGCGAGGCGAAATGGGGTCGAATCTCGTTGCCCAGCAATGGTTCTAAGCGCCGGGGCGACGTCCGCCGACGGTCTGCGAGGCGGCCGACACGTTCCTGGTGACGTCCACGAGTCCGGCCTCGTGCATGACGTCGGTGACCTCGTCGATGTCGAACAAGCGCAGCGGCGCCAGGTGCGACGCCCTCACCTCGAGCCGGCGAGCCGGTGCGGGACCCCGCGCGCACGTCGTCAGGACCGCGATCCGACCGCCGGGCTTCAACAGCCGGATCATCTCGCGCAGAGAGCCGAACGGGTCGTCCATCAGGTACAGCGCGCCGTAGCAGCTCACCGCATCGAAGGTGCCATCGTCGAATGGCAGATCGACGGCGTCGGCTCGGACGTAGCCGTCCGGACTGTCCCGGGCAGTCTCGCGGGCGGCTTGGGCGAGCATCGTCGCGGAGCTGTCCACACCGACCGCCAGGCCGTCGGCTCCGACCGCCGCGACGAGGCTGCGGGTGGTGTTGCCCGGCCCGCACGCCACGTCGAGCACGGTGTCGCCCGGTTGGACGTCGAGCAGCCTGAGCTTGCGCCGGTCTTCCTGCGCGGTGTTGCGAGCGGTGAAACCCCAGAACAGCACGGGCCGCCAGAGGCGCTCGTAGATCATCGGGAGCACCGTCGAACCCATGACGCGCTGGCCCGTCGTCTGCGGGACCTGCGCGTCGCCCATCACGTCGAGATAGCCGTCCACGACCGAGGCCGGACGGTTCAGCAGCACGCGTGTTCTCCGGTCGGCTGGACCGGGGGGCGTCACTCCCTGACGAGCGGGATGGACGCCGTCGGGGCTTCTTCCTCAACGGCAGCGTTGCGGTGACGTGCGGTGGCGTCGTTGTCGGGGTTGTAGCCCGGATGCTGGTTGGTGCCGTCCAAGTCGGCGCGGATGGCCTCCTGCGCCGCCGGGGGCAGGGTGTGCATGATCTCGCGCACCCGCGCCTGCCGACGCCCGACCGCCTGGCGCTCCGGCATACCCGGGGTCGCATTCACCTGCGGTGGCACGCCCTCGATCTCCTCGGTACCACCATCGTGGTGACCGGCGTCGATCATGGCCTGCTCCTCGGCCATCGTCGACTCGTCCTTCTCCTCCGACATACCGATCGGACCGATCCGACGACCGTTGAGGAACTGCTTGACCACCGGCTCCTCGGAGGTCAGCAGCACCTCGCGCGGACCGAACATCACCAGGTGCTTGCGGAACAGCATGCCCATGTTGTCGGGCACGGTACGGGCGATGTTGATGTTGTGCGTCACGATCAGGATCGTGCAGTCGATCTGGGCGTTGATGTCGATCAACAACTGCGACAGATACGCCGTGCGGACGGGATCCAGACCGGAGTCCGGCTCGTCGCACAGGATGATCTGCGGGTCCAACACCAGCGAGCGGGCCAGCCCGGCGCGCTTGCGCATACCACCGGAAATCTCGCCGGGGAACTTGGTCTCATCCCCGGTCAGACCGACCAGGTCGAGCTTCTCCATCACGATCTGACGGATCTCGGATTCCTTCTTCTTCGTGTGCTCACGAAGCGGGAACGCCGTGTTGTCGTACAGGCTCATGGAGCCGAACAGCGCGCCGTCCTGGAACATCACCCCGAACAGGGTGCGGATCTCGTAGAGCTCCTTGGCGGAGCACTCGATGATGTTGGTGCCGTCGACGATGATCTTGCCGCGCTCGGGACGCAGAAGCCCGATCAGCGACTTCAGGAACACGGACTTGCCGGTACCCGAGGGGCCCAGCAGCACGCTGACCTCACCCGCGGGCAGGTCGAAGGTGACGTCCTCCCAAATCTGCTGAGAGCCAAACGATTTCGTCAAACCCTCGACCTCGATACCGATACCCACGCGCGATCCCTTCCTCGACGGTCCTTGTTTCTACAGCTGGTCTGTTAGATGCAGCCGCGGGCGCATATGTCGGCGGGTGGCAGTGAGTCCGGGGGTGGTGCGGCCGGATCAGCTGGGGGTTGCTGTTTGGTCAGGTCGACGTCACCGTCCAGATTGGGTGCGGTCGGGATGAACCTGCAAATGAGGGACATCGCCAGCGGGCAGGGATCATCGGAGGGATCGGCCCCAGAGGGGATCGCCAGCGCGGTCTGGGCGCCGAGGACGCCGAGGACGCCGAGGACGCCGAGGACTACTGCCCTCACCGTCAGATTCACGCGGTTCACGTTCGCTCCTCACCCGTTACTTGATGGTCGCAGCTAGGTCACCGGCCATGGCGGCGAGCTGCGGACCCCAGGTCGACCAGTCGTGCTGGCCCCCTACCGGGAAGTCGATGTGCGCGTTGCTCCCGCCGATGGTGCGGTAGTGGGTGTAGAAGGTGCGGTTGCTGCCTTGAGCTTGGTCGCAGTAGCCGATCATGGCCGGGGGGTCGCTGCACGTCAGTGCCTGCGGGCTGAAGATCCACAGCCGGGTGTTGTTGTCGGCCAACAGTTGTACGTGCACGTTCGGATCGTGCCACTTCCACCGACCCAACTGCGCCGCCCCCCACATTGCCTGGGTGTTCACCCCACCGAATTGCGCCATCCCTGCCGTGATCGCACCATTGAACGTCGTCTGCGACGGCGTCAAGAACCCCGACATGGAGCCGGCGTAGCGGAACCGGTCGGGGTGAAACGTCGCCAGCGCCAAGGCGCCGTAGCCACCTTGCGCGGCACCGACGACGCCGTGCCCACCGGGCGCCAGGCCCTTGTTGGCGACCAGCCAGTCGGGCAACTCCTGGGAAAGGAAGGTGTCCCACTGCCTGCTGCCGTCGGCTTCCCAGTCGGTGTACATGCTCCACGCGCCGCCGGCGGGTGCGGCGACGGAGATCCCCTTGCCCGCAAGGGTGTTCATCGCATTACCCGCGGTCACCCAGTTGCTGACGTCGGGGGCGGCGTCGAACGCATCGAGCAGGAACACGGCATGCGAGCCGCCGGCATGGAAGGCCACTGGAATGTCGCGTCCCATCGCCGCCGAGGGGACCATGAGGTACTCCACGTCAGCGGCCTTGGCCGTCGCGTTCCAGAGGCACATGCCCAGAACGGCCACCAGCAGGGCCCGCAATGCGGTGATCCTCATTCTCATCACGGTCTGTCCCCAGGTGTCGGTTGATGTTCGAGATGCACGCTCACTGACCGCAGAAGTGGCTCGGCGGATGTTTTCGTGGACGTCCGGTCGTAGGTGTTCAGACGGGTGGGTAGGCCGGGGGTGGGTAGACACCGCGCAAGGCCCAGGGCAGCCAGTTGAAGAAGTATTCGACTTCGTCGCTGGCATCGTAATCGGGGTTCGGATCCATGGATTCACCTTCTTTCCTTCACGCACGTGTGGGGGTCAATCATGTTGTTTCAGTTCGGTTTCGGCGGAACCAGTAGGTCTTGCCAGCTGTTGGGATGAGCACCGTTGGCCAGGTTGGCTTGGGTGTACTGGTGACCGTGGGGGCCAATTTTGGTTCCGGTGGGGGGGTCTTTTTGGGGGGCGGCTAGGGGCGGTGGGGGGGGTCCGGGTGGCGCGGCCGCGGGTGGGGATCCGGGCGGCAGTTGAGGGATGTCTTGGCCTGTCAGGGTGGAGTTGGGATCGCCCTTCCAGTTGAAGCCGTCGTTGAGCGGCACGTATTGCTCATTGCTCTCGCACATGGCGACCGTCGGCGCTCGCTTTCCAGGAACCGTTTCGCAGGGGATGTTGCGTGCGCCGCGAACGTTCAATGGCGAATCTTGCGGGACACGGCAGTAGAGATCGCCAGGTGGGCCTTCGGGAGCGTCCTGGAATGTCGGGACCCGTTGTTGCTGTGCCGGAAGGAATCCGGTGGTGCACGGCGGTGGCAGGTTCACGTTGAGGTTGAAGCTCAGGTACTGGCCCTTATAGGCCTGCTTGGAGTTCATGTTGGCGATAATTCCGGCCTGTAGTGCCGACACCGCCGGCGGCAGCAACACCAGGAGCTGTTCGATGTCGTCTCGATAGGTCAGGGCGACCTGGCCGACGCTGACGAGATTGGCCATCAAGACCGGCAGCGTGGGTTGAAGGCGGTCGATGAGTTGGCGGACCTGCGCGGCAGCCGGGCCGCCCTTGGTGATCACGCCGGCGACGGCCTGATCGTGGGTCTTGAGCTGGCTGGTGACCGCAGCGGTGTGCGCCGCCCACGCCTGAATGGCGTCAGAGGTGTTGGTCTGCGAATCGAGCACCGGTTTGGCCTGGTCGATCAGCGCCGTCAACGGATCCAGATTTGCCCGCGCGTCGATGGCCAAATCCGAGGTGCCCCTGACGATTCGGGAGAGTTCCGGTCCAAGGCCGCCGACCGCGGTGTAGGACTCGTCGACCACGGTCTTGAGGTTGTCGTGCGGGATCGCCTGCAGTCCGTTGTTGGCGGCGGCGAGAAGTTGGTTGATGTCGGGCGGCACGGAGGTCTCGGCCAAAGGGATGACGTCACCGTTCTTCAACGGCGGTCCATCACCACGAGGAAGCAGTGCGACGTACTGTTCACCGATCGCTGACTGGCTGTGCACTTCGGCTTTGAGGTCCGAGGGGATGTCGATGCCCGACTTCAGGGAGAGCTGGGCGGCCACTCCTGTCGGGGTGAGCCCGACCGATTCCACCCGGCCCACTTCGGTACCGCGGTAGGTGACGTTGCCTCCGCTGTAGAGGCCGCCGGTCTGCGGAAGTTGCACCGTGACCGTGTATCTCCCGACGCCGAACAGCATCGCGGGCAGCTTCATGAAGTGCAGGCCCATCAACGCCACCGCCACCAACGCGATCAGGGAGAACAGCGCCAATTGAAACTTCAGTCGTCCATTCAGTCGCATCTACGGTCCTTGATCCCAGTGATATGGAGCAACTAACGGGTTGGCCGCGGTGTACGGGCTGGGGTACTGGCCGATGGTGCGTCCCCACTGCAATTCCAGTTCGGTCAGGTTGCCCTCCCACCGCGTCCCGGTGAACACGCCGGCGTCGATGCGGCTCAGCGTTAGGTCGATGATCGCGGTCAGATTGGCGTACTCGCCGCGCTGCCACTTCTCGATGGTTTCGTTGGGAAAGGGATAGGTGGCAAGCAGACTCAGCGACCGGGTCAGGCTCGGCCCCGCGTTGGCCAGCGATTCCAGCACGGGCCCGGCGTTCCGCAGTATTTTGACCAGATTGTCCTTGGACTGATTGACGGTATCGGCGGTGAGCGCGGCGAATTTGCCGAGCTTGTCGGCGGCCTCGACCAGATTTGCGCGCTCGTCGTTGAGTTCGGCCAACGCGTCGGGGATGGTCGTCAGGGCGCGGTCCAGCACGGGTTGTTGCGCGGCGAACTTGCCCGCCAGCTCGTTGAGCTTGTCGGTGGCGGCGACGATGTCAGACGATTGATCGTTGAGGACGCCGGCAAACGTGTCGAGCCGACCGATCAGGTCACGCAGATCCTGCTCGCGGCCACGGAAGGCCGTGCTGAACGCCTCGGTGATGTCTTGCACCTGGCCCAGACCGCCACCATTGAGCACCATCGACAACGCTGCCAGGGTCTGCTCGGTGCTGGGGTAGGCGGCGCCATGGGCTAGCGGAATGACTGAACCCTCGTGGAGGCGCCCCTGCGGTGGGTCGTCCTTGGGTGGCGCCAACTCGATGTGCAGCGACCCGAGCAGGCTGGTCAACCCGATCTTGGCGGTGGCGTTGTCGGGCAGGTTGACGTCTCCGTCCAGGTGCATCGTGACCAGCGCATGCCAACCCTGGCGCTCGATCTTGGTGACGGTGCCCACCGTGGCGTCGGCGACGCGAACCCGCGAGTTCGGCTGAATGTTGTTGACGTCGGGCATCTGCGCCTGGATCTGGAAGGAGCCGGGCCCGCCACCCTTGGTACCGGGCATCGGCAAGGAGTTCAGCCCGTGCCAGTCACTGAGACTGCAACCTGACATCGCCAGCAGACACGCGATCGCCGTGAGGGCCGTCACGGCCCGGCGCAAGTTGTTGCGTCGGTTCATGATCCGCCCCCGGAGGGCACCATCAGCCCGGGCAGACCAGCACCGGGATCGGTGCTCACCGCGGCGGGCGCCCCGTCGGCGGGGCCTGGCGCTTCGGCCGCCAACGGCGCCGGTGGTGGTGGCGGGGCCGCCGGCGGCACGAAGTCGGGTCGCATCCAGGGCTCGCTATAGGTGACCTCGTTGGGACGGGCCTGGGCGCCGACGAGGAGGTCCTCCCCGATGGGCGGGAAGTTGATCTGGCGGTTCTTGACGATGGGCGCCAAATACTGGGCGCACAGCTTGGCGGATTGCTCGCCGCCCAGCCGTGACGCCGCCTGGATCGCGCCGCACAGGAACGACACCGGATTGGCGAAGTTGTTGACCGCCAGGGCGCCGGTGAGTGATCCATTGGCGGGTTCGTAGATGTTGTAGAAGTTCTGAATCGTGTCCGGCGCAATGTGCAGGGTCTGCTTGATGTCGTCGAGGCTGCCCACCAGCGCCGTGCTGATCGACGCCAATTTGTCCGACGTCGTCCCGATCGCGTCCTGGTTGTCTGCGACGAAGTCCTTGACGTCCCCGACGACACTGTTGAGGTCTTCGGCGGCCTTGCCCACCTTGTCGGGGCCGTCGGCGAGCGCCGAGGTCACCGATGCCAAATTCCCGTTGAGTTGCTCCAGGACGTCTGCACTGTCGTGCAGCGCCGTAACCAGTGTGGACAGATTCTTGAAGGTCGAGAAGATGTCGCTGCTGTGATCGCCGAGCACCGAGATCGCCTGGGACAGTTTGACGATCGCGTCGCGGATGTTGCTTC
>JAOPWT010000376.1 GCA_025965555.1 Mycobacterium sp. | reverse complement strand
TCTGTGGCGAGTTGCTGCGCCCTCGCCAGGGCAGGTCCGAGGTCATCTGGCTCGACGACCTGAATCGCCTTGCAGCCACGGCCTTCAGCGCCGCGCAGGTGATCGACGCCGTAGCCCTTGGGCACGTCGCTGTCGGTCTCCTGGGAGTTGATGTTGTCGAACGCCAGCGACACGCAGTAGTCCATGTCGAAGTTGCGCTGCGCCTGGCGGATCAATCCCAGATAGGAATTGTTCACCAGGACGTGGACGTAGGGCAGGTTGAACTGCGCCCCGACCGCGAGTTCCTCGATGAGGAACTGGAAGTCGTAGTCCCCCGACAGCCCCACCACGGTCGCGTCGGGGTCGGCGGTGGCGACGCCGAGCGCGGCCGGCACCGTCCACCCCAGCGGACCGGCCTGGCCGCAGTTGATCCAGTTGCGCGGCTTGAACACCTGCAGGAATTGTCCGCCTGCGATTTGGGACAGCCCGATCGCGGTCACGTAGCGGGCATCCCGGCCGAAGACGCGGTTCATCTCCTCGTAGACGCGCTGTGGCTTGATCGGCACGTCGTCGAAGTGGGTCTTGCGGTGCATCGTGCGCTTGCGCTCCTGGCATTCGTCGACCCAGGTGCTCCAGTCCGGCAGGGTCCCCGCCGCGCGGCGGTCCTTCGCCGCGGCGACCAGCTGCTCGAGGGCGGCCTTCGCGTCCGAGACGATCCCGAGATCGGGTGCGAACACGCGGCCGATCTGGGTCGGCTCGATGTCGACGTGGACGAAGCGCTTTCCCCTGCGGTAGGTGTCGAGTCCGCCGGTGTGGCGATTGGCCCAGCGATTGCCGATGCCCAGCACGAAGTCCGAGGCGAGCATGGTGGCGTTGCCGTACCGGTGGGCGGTCTGCAGACCTGCCATGCCCGCGGCCAGCCGGTGATCGTCGGGAATGGTGCCCCAGCCCATCAGCGTCGGGATCACGGGCACGTTGAGGATCTCGGCCAACTCCACCAGCAGATCAGAGGCGTCGGCGTTGATGATGCCGCCGCCCGCGACGATGAGCGGCAGCTCGGCCGACATCATCATGTCGAGCGCCTTTTCCGCCTGCCCACGGGTCGCGAGCGGCTTGTACACGGGCAGCGGCTGATAGGCCTCGGGGTCGAAGTCGATCTCGGCCAACTGGACGTCGATCGGCAGATCGATGAGCACCGGACCCGGCCGGCCGGAGCGCATGAGATGGAAGGCCTTGGCGAACGCGCCTGGAACCTGACCCGGTTCGAGGACGGTCATCGCCATCTTCGTCACCGGCGCGGCAATCGCGCTGATGTCGACGGCCTGGAAGTCCTCCTTGTGCAGCCTGCTCACCGGCGCCTGCCCAGTGATCGCCAGGATTGGGATGGAATCCGCTGAGGCGGAGTACAACCCGGTGATCATGTCGGTGCCTGCCGGCCCCGAGGTGCCGATGCAGATGCCGATGTTCCCCGCCGCCGCGCGGGTGAATCCCTCGGCCATGTGGCTGGCGCCCTCAACGTGCCTGGCCAGCACGTGCTTGATGCCGCCGTGTGCCCGCATCGCCGAGTAGAACGGGTTGATCGCCGCACCGGGAAGGCCGAAGGCCTGTGTGGCGCCCTCGATTTCGAGGATCCTGACTGCCGCGTCGACCGTGCGCATCCGCGTCATTTCGTCTGCTCGCTCTCTATTCCTGACAACTGCTCGACGCCGAGCAGCAGCCCGGAGTGATCCAGCGTCGCGTGACCGTTGGCCATTGCGGACGCCATGAGCTGGGCGACGACCGCACCGAGCGGGATGACCACACCGGCTTCGCGTGCGGCGGACGTGACGATGCCCATGTCCTTGTGGTGAAGTGCGATGCGGAACCCCGGATCGAAGTTGCGCGCCAACATCTTCGACGCCTTCTGATCCAGCACCGCCGAGCCCGCCAACCCACCGCCGAGCACCTTCACGGCGGCTTCGACGTCCACGCCGTAGGCGCGCAGGAAGGTGATGGCCTCGGCGAGCAGTTCGATGTTTCCCGCCACGATCAATTGGTTGGCGGCCTTGACCGTCTGCCCCGCTCCGTTGGGACCGACATGCGCGATCGTCTTGCCCACGACGTCGAGAATCGGCTTGGCTGCCGCGAAGTCGTCATCGGTGGCGCCCACCATGATCGACAAGGTGGCGTTCACTGCGCCGGGTTCCCCGCCGGAAACGGGTGCATCGATGATGCGAAGTCCCCGTTCGACCGCGGTCTTGGCCAACTCCGCGGTGACGTCCGGCCTGATCGAGGAGAAGTCGATGATCAGGGTGTCGGGCTGCGCGTGGGCGAAGACGCCGTCGTCCTGCAGGCACACGGCCTGCACGTCGGGGGAGTCGGGCACCATGATCGCCACGACGTCGGCGTTCTTGACGGTCTGCTCGACGGATCCGGCTGCGCCACC
The DNA here is from genome assembly GCA_025965555.1 of Mycobacterium sp. Classification (GTDB taxonomy): domain Bacteria; phylum Actinomycetota; class Actinomycetes; order Mycobacteriales; family Mycobacteriaceae; genus Mycobacterium. Next base: position 17,169 of record JAOPWT010000376.1, on the reverse strand, counting down.
GCCCGCTTCGACCAATGCCTGCATCCGTTCCTCGGATCGGTCGAATCCGACGACGGTGTGCCCTGCCGCGATCAGGTGGCGCGCCATCGGGCCGCCCATGATGCCCAGTCCGATGAATCCGATGGTGCTCACGCGATCCTCGTTTCTTGTTGTAGCCGAAGGGTTTCGATGTTGACGCCGCCTGCGCCGCGCTCGGCGCGCGGTATCCAGTCGAACGGATCGGGTCTCGTGGCCTTGTACTCCAGGCCGAGGTATCCGCTGTAGCCCCGGTCCGAGAGCTCCTGCAGCTGGTTGCCCAGCGGAAGCTCCCCGGACCCCGGCTCGCCGCGTCCCGGCGCATCGGCGAGCTGCACGTGCCCGATCCGGCTGCCGTAGTCGCGGATCGCGGCGCTGGTGTCGTCACCGTTGACGGCCAAGTGATACAGATCGGCAAGGAGGCGGAGGTTGGTGGCGCCGGACTGGGTGTGCACCCGGTCGATGACCCCAATGACGTCGGCTGCCGTCTTGAGCGGATAGAGCGGTGCGCCGCTGACGGGTTCCAGGAGCACCGTGGCACCGATGCGGTCCGCTGCCACCGCAGCGTGCGCCAAGTTGTCGAGGGCGACGTGGTCGTGGGCGGACGGGGCGAAGTTCGGGTCGCGATTGCCGTACAGCGCATTGAACGAGCGGGTGCCCAGAATCTCGGCGATCCCGATGGCGATCGCGACACTGTCGCGGAAGGCCTGTGTCAGTGAGGGATTGGACAGGATTCCGCGATCACCCGCAGGCATGTCACCGGCGGCGAAGTTCAGACCGGTCAGCTGCACACCGGCATCCTCGATCGCGTGGACGAAGGCGGCCACTTCGGCATCTGACGGTGACGCACTCGCGAAGGGCCACCAGAACTCGACCGCATCGAAGCCTGCGTCACGCGCCGCCCGAGGACGGTCGAGCAAGGGCAGGTCGGTCAGCAGGATCGAACAGTTGACGGTGTAGGTGGCGTTCGCCATGGCCTGCCCTTCTGGTGTGGTCGGCAATCCGGACCGCATGGTCGACGGCGGTGGAACTTCGCCTGCAGAGGTGTCCCGAACAGTGGCACTGTGCGATATCGTATGCAGTATGCAATTTAGTGAACCGTCCGGCGCACGGGTTGTCAAGGGGGGTGCGCCGCCCAGTGACGGCCACGTCGTCATCGCGCCCGACAAGTTCAAGGGATCGCTGACGGCCGGGCAGGCCGCAGCGGCCATGGCGCTGGGAGTCGCTCGCGCCGAGCCAGGACTGCGGACGGTGCAGTGCCCCGTCGCCGACGGTGGCGACGGCACGCTGGAGACCGTGCTCGCCGCGGGATTCGAGCGCGTTCCCGTCTACGCCATGGGGCCGACGGGGAAGCTGCTGCTGACGGCCTACGCCCGCAAGGGCCGCACGGCAGTGGTCGAGATGGCCGAGATCTGCGGTCTGCAAAGGCTTCCCGGTGCGGTGCAAGCGCCCATGACCGCGACCAGTTACGGCCTTGGCGCCGTCGTCGCGCAAGCTCTGGACCAAGGCTGCCGTGAGGTCGTCATCGGGGTGGGCGGCAGTGCGAGCACCGATGGCGGGGCGGGCTTTCTGGCCGCGCTGGGGGCAGTCGCGTTGGACGCGCGCGGCTCACGACTGACTCCCGGTGGGCAGGCGATCGGCGAGTGCGCGCACCTCGATCTCACCGGATTGCGGCCCGAGATCGCCGACGCGTCGTTCACCATCGCTGCCGACGTCGACAACCCGCTCTACGGGGCATTCGGCGCGGCGAGCGTGTACGCGCCGCAGAAGGGCGCCAGCCCGAGCCAGGTTGCGCAATTGGACCAGGCGCTCCGGTCGTGGGCGGACGTCGTTGACGGTGCCACGCACACCGACGCGCGCGAGGCGCCAGGAGCCGGCGCTGCCGGCGGCGTCGGTTTCGCAGCCCTGTCCGTGTTGGACGCGCGCCTGCGCCCTGGCATCGACCTCATCCTCGACCTGGTCGGTCTCGACGACCATCTCGCGGGCGCGCGTGCCGCCATCACCGGTGAGGGTTCGCTGGACCATCAGTCGTTGCGGGGCAAGGCCGCCGTGGGGGTTTCCCGCCGGGCCGGTACGCACGGCGTTCCGACGTACGCCGTGGCGGGGGTGTCGCCGCTGACCGCCGCAGAGGCTCGCGACGCCGGACTCGCCGGAGTGCACACGCTCAGCGACGTGGAACCCGATCGTCAGCGCTGCATCGAGCAAGCCGCCGACCTGCTCGTCGTCGCGACCGAGCGGTTGGTGCGCGCCTCGCTGGGCGCCGTCACGCTCGGGTGAGAAACTAGCCAGAACCGCAGAGATGTGCTTGCATACAGTATCCCGCTGGCTCGGCGGGATGCGACCAGGAGAAGAGCCCGGATTTGGCCACACTGCTCGTCCACCACGCGATCTTCGCCCGACACCAGACCTCGGTCGGCCACCCGGAGCGGCCCGACCGCTACCGCACGGTGCAGGCGGCGTTGGACGAGCCGCAGTTCGACGCACTGGTGCGCGATGAAGCCGTGGTCGCCGAGCTCGACGCAACGCGCTACGTCCACACCAATGCGTACGTCGACGCGCTGGAGGAGGCCCGCCCGGTAGAGGGCTTCGTGTATCTCGACGGCGGCGACACGATGATGGAGCCCTCCACGTGGGAGGTGGTGCTGCGTGGCGTCGGTGGCACGATCCAGGCAGTCGACCAGGTCCTGTCGGGTGCCGTGCAGAACGCCTTCGTCGCGTGCCGTCCTCCCGGGCACCACGCGGAGACGGATCGGGCCATGGGATTCTGCCTGTTCAACAACATCAGCATCGGCGCGCGTCACGCCCAGCTCAAACACGGGTTGAACCGGGTCGCAATCGTCGACTTCGACGTCCATCACGGCAACGGCACCCAGGCGATCTTCTACTCCGATCCCAGCGTGCTCTATGCCTCGACGCACCAGATGCCGTGGTTCCCTGGCACCGGGGAAGCCCGCGAGACCGGAGTGGGCAACGTCTTCAACTCTCCGCTGGCGGCCGGTGATGGTGGCGTCGAATTGCGGGAAGCCTTCGAGCAGCGAATCCTGCCTGCCCTCAAGGCGTTCGAGCCGGAGCTCATCATCGTCTCGGCCGGGTTCGACGCCCACGAACGCGATCCGCTCGGGTCACTGTGCATGACGGCCGACGACTTCGCCTGGGTGACGGGCGAGCTGATGACTGCTGCCGAGCAACACTGTCAGGGCCGTCTGGTGTCGGTGCTCGAAGGCGGCTACGACCTACAGGGGCTGCGGGAGTCCGTCAGCGCCCATGTCGCTGAGCTGATGCGCGGCTGACCGCGCCGCGGAGTCGGCCGGTACCAACCGCACGAAGACGCCCTTGGACGTGGGCGTGTTACTGGTGTCGGCGACACTGTCCAACGGGACGAGCACGTTGGTCTCCGGATAGTAGGAGGCCGCCGAGCCCCGTGCGGAGGGGTAGGCGACGACGCGAAAGCCCTTGGCACGCCTCTCGATTCCGTCCTCCCAGGCGCCGACGAGATCGACCATCTGGCGGTCGGTAAGGCCCAGCGCCTCGATGTCGGCGGGGTTGACCAGCACGACGCGCCGCCCGTTGTGGATGCCGCGATAACGGTCGTTGAGCGCGTAGGGCACCGTGTTCCATTGATCGTGGGAGCGCATCGTCTGCAGCACGAGGTGACCGTCGGGCACCTTGAGGCGGTCGAACGTGTTGCTGGTGAAGACGGCCTTGCCGGATGTAGTGGGGTAGCGGTGCTCGTTGACCGGGTTGGGCAGTCGGAATCCGCCCGGCTCGCGGACCCGCCGGTTGAAGTCGCCGAAATCCGGCACGACGCGCGAGATGCTTTCGCGGATCAGGTCGTAATCGGCTTCGAAGCTCTCCCACGGGATCGCAGGCGTCACTCCGAGGGTGCGGCGCGCGAGTCGGCACACGATGGCCACCTCGCTCAAGAGGTGTTCGGACGCGGGGTGCAGGCGGCCGTGCGACTGGTGCACGATACTCATCGAGTCCTCGACCGTGACGAACTGTTCGCCGGTGCTCTGTTCGTCGCGGTCACTGCGTCCCAGCGTCGGCAGGATGAGCGCCGTCTTCCCGCATACGGCATGCGAGAGGTTGAGCTTCGTCGATACGTGTGCGGTCAAGTTGCAGTTGCGCATGGCCCGCTCGGTGAGCTCGCTGTCGGGGGTGGCGCGCACGAAGTTGCCTGCGAAACCCATGAAGAACTTCGCCCGGCCATCACGCATGGCCCGAATCGAATCGACCGCGTCCAACCCGTGATGGGTCGGCGGGGTGAAGCCGAATTCGCACCCCAGAGCGTCTAGGAAGCTCTGCGGCATCCGCTCCCAGATCCCCATCGTCCGGTCGCCCTGCACGTTGCTGTGCCCGCGGACGGGGCAGACGCCCGCTCCGGGACGGCCCAGATTGCCGCGCAGCAGCAGGAAGTTCACGATCTCGCGGACCGTCGCCACGCCGTGCTTCTGCTGCGTGACGCCCATCGCCCAGCACACGATGATCTTCTTGCTGGCGAGCACGCGATCGACGACCTCGTTGATCTCCTCGCGCGAAAGCCCGGTCGCCGCAAGCACATCGGTCCAGTCGATACGGCGCGCGTGCTCGGCGACCTCGGCGAAGCCGGTCGTGTCGCGGTCGAAGAACTCCTGGTCGAGCACGGTGCCGGGATCGGCGTCCTCTGCCGCCAGCAACAGCGCGTTGATCGCCTGAAAGAGCGCCAGGTCTCCGCCGGGCTTGATTTGCAGGAACTGGACGGCAATGGTGGTGACGCGGCCGATGATTCCCCTGGCCTTCTGCGGGTTCTTGAAGCGGATCAGGCCCGCCTCGGGCAGCGGGTTGATGGCGATGACGTGGCCACCGTTGCGCTTCGTCTCCTCCAGCGACGACAGCATTCGCGGCATGTTGGTGCCGGGGTTGATGCCGACGGCAAAGACCAGGTTGGATTCTTCGATGTCCTCGAGGCTGACGCTGCCCTTGCCGATGCCGAGCGTCTCCGCGAGTCCGGAGCCGCTGGACTCGTGGCACATGTTGCTGCAGTCGGGCAGGTTGTTGGTGCCGAGGCTGCGCACGAACAGTTGCAGTAGGAACGCAGCCTCGTTGCTGAGCCGCCCCGAGGTGTAGAACAGCGACTCGTCGGGGGAGTCGAGGCCACGCAACTCGTCGGCCAGCAGGTCGAACGCGTCATCCCAGCCGATGGGTTCGTAGTGGTCCGAGCCCGGTCGCTTGACCATCGGCTCGGTGAGTCGGCCCTGATCGTTGAGCCACATGTCGGACTTGGTCGCGAGCACGGAGACGGGGTTCTCGCGGAAGAACTCCCGGGTGATCCTGCGGGTGGTCGCCTCGTCGTTGACGTGCTTGGCGCCGTTCTCGCAGTACTCGTTGAGGTGTCGTTTGCGCGGCTCCGGCCATGCGCACCCCGGGCAGTCGATGCCGTTGGTCTGGTTGATGGTCAGCAGGTTGAGCGCGGTGCGTCGAAGCGAGGTGTGTTCCAGAGAGAACTGCAGTGCGTGCCGGACGGCGGGCAGCCCGGTCGCCCACTGCTCCGGCGGCTCGACGGTGAGGTTCTCGTCGCCGGTGGCATCGCCTGCGGCCATGTTCTCGCGGACCTTCCTGCTGAATTGGACGCTGCCACATGCCCGGTCATCGATCGAGGGGCTTTGGACAAAATACAGTATGCAGGGAGGGCACGGCGGCGTGGCACCACGATCCGATGGGGTAACGGCGGGAAGGTGTTCGAAGGCCGAGCCGTCAGGCAGTCAGGGCCGGAACGTGGCGGATCCTCCGCCGTTCTCGACGAGGTCGCGCCAACCGCGGTCCCATCGACGATCGCGAACGCGGTTGAGCGCGATTCGCAGCATCGCGTACGAGCCGAGGATCAGAGCCGCCAACGCCAGCCAGATCACCGCCACCGTACCGATCTTCATCGTGTGCGCATCGGAGCCGGTCGGCGGCGGTGTGGTGACGTTGCCGCGGTCGGTCACCCAGATTTGCACGTGGTCACCGGCCTTCACCGGTCCGTCGACCTTGGTGACGATCTCGTGTGTGGTGTTCTGTGCGGACCATCGCAGGTTGGCTATGAACGTCGTGGCGGTGGACTCCGCGATGGATGGCTCGGACGTGCTGTCGCGGAGCGCCGTGGCCTCGACGGGATGGCGTGAGGAGGCGTCGGCAGCGATCTCCTTCGCGCGCGCCTCGTAGCCCACCTGACCGACGGCCACGGCCGGAAACACCGCAGCAACCAGCAAGACGAACGCTGCAACGACGGCCCATGCCTCCACGCGGTCGGCGACGCGCGTCAACGGCGAACGTCCGACGGCGCCGGCCGTCCACGGCCGAATGGGGTTGGAGGTCATGGCCGCCATCACGCTGTCGCGCCTGCCGGTGTGAAACACATACTCAATGGTTCCCCAAAACGTGGATTCGACACCACCTGGGACGTGGCGACATCGATCACACGAGGGCAAACTCACAGGGATGCGGCAGTGCGGCGCCGTCCTACGATTGCGCCTTGCGCGCCGTCACGCGCGATGCGCCCCCGATCAGCAGGGTCAGCACCGCCGCGACCGCGAACGAGAAGATCGATGCGCTCATCCACGGTTGTGCGGTGAAGCCGATGGCCTGCGCCAGCTCGCCCCAGGCCGTCGCCCACCAGCCGACCTGACCGGGATAGATCAACTGGTAGGTGACGAAGCCCAGCGCCCATGGCGCCAACATCAGCCAGCGGGCCGGCGAATTCGGGGAGAGGTCCCAGCCGTGCCGACCGGAGAAACAGAAGTAGTCCACGGCGAGCACCGCGAACAGGGGCACGAACACCGAACCGATCAGCGACAGGAAACTCGCGTAGCCGTAGATGTCGACCGCCAGGGCGAGCAACGTGATGAGGACGCCAACCGTCACGGCGATCACCCGACGGTCCCACCGGGGTCGCAGGTTCTGCGTGGACACCGTGGCCGAATAGACGTTGGCGAATGACTGGTCCATCTCCCGGATGGCCAGGACCGCGAACGCGAGCCCACCGAGGGGGACGGCGATGAACGCCGCGAAGATGTGATCCTCGTCGACGGCCACGGTGACCAATGCCAGGAGACCCAGTGCGTAACAGGCGATCTGAGCAAAGCCGTAACCGACGAAGGCCCCCGTGAACGCCGCGGAGGAACTCCGGGAATGCCTGGCGTAGTCAGCGGCCATCGGCACCCATGACACCGCGACCGCGACCGTGGTGTCGACGGCGATGCTGAACCCCGACCACGTGCCCGCCGTCAACGACGGCAGCGGATTGCTCAGGAGTTCGATGAACAAGTAGATCAACGCAATCAACACCGCGACCGTCACGTAGCGACGCAGCACCCTGATGGACCCCAACGGATACAGCGACAGCAGCGTCGTGATGACGCCACCCGTCACCACCCAGATCCACTGGGGGACCGCGGGCAACACGGTCGAGGCTGCGGTGGCGATCGTGACCAGTTCGAAGGTGCCCCAGCCGACCATCTGCGCAATGTTGAGCACCGTCGGCAGATAGGACACCCGACTGCCCAGCAGACCGCGAAGCAGGACCATCGCCGGTGCCCCGGTCTGCGCACCGGGTATCGCCGACACCGCGACGGCGGCCGCGCCCAAGGCAGTCCCGATGACGGTGGCAAGGAGCGCCGCGACCAGGGACATCTGCGGCGTCCCCGGGCCACCGGGGTACAGGACGACCGCCGCGCCGGTGAAGCCGAGGAGGCTGACGCCCAGATTCCCCCACAGCCCCAGCTGGTCGAACACCCCCAGTACCCGGGGCGCTGGCTCCACCAGAGTCGGGGGAACCTCGTTGCGTGCAGCGCCATGGTTGAACGGACCGCGTTGATTGAACCGACTCAGACGACGAACACCAGTCGACATCGAACTCACTTTCCCTACGCCGGCATTACCCGGTCAGGTTCAAGCGGTCGGTGGCCGCACAGCCACCCTCTCAGCCCGGTGGTTCCGAGCTCCCGCGTCTTAGCCCGACAAATGTAGCGCACCACCCTGGGCCGGTGAACCTCATCGCGGCGAGGCGCCCGCCGCCGTCAACCGGAATCCGCCTGCGTCAGCGGTGGCCACGAGGTCGGCGCTGTCCCGCGGGTGGTGTCGGCTGATGAACTCGTCTTCCTTTGCCGCCCAGTGATCCCAGTGCGACGCGTAGTCATCGCCGTCTCGGCGGCCCAGTGCCCGTCGCTTGCGCTCGGCGTCGTCGGCGTCGACCCAGATGGCCAGGTCGGCAAGCGTGCGACTCGACGAGGTCAGGACGCCAACCCCTTCGACGACGAGTCGTCCTCCCGGCTCGACGACGTGCCAGACGCCGGGACGGTTCCGAATCCAGCTCCAGCTGCGCCAGCGGCCCGCCTCGCCCTTGGCGCGTGGTTGCAGCAGGGACGACTGCACGTGGGCGGTGGCCCACGGCAGGCCGTCCCAGCCGGGATAGACGTCGTCCATACGCACCAGCTGGCTGTCGGCCCAACTTCGGCAGAGCTGCGTGGCCAGCGTCGACTTACCCGATCCCGACCGGCCGTCGATCAGCACCGTGGTCGCCGAGGATGCGCACAGATGGCGCACGACGTCATCGAGAGCAATCGGAGCTCCGTCTGCCGCGAACACCGGAATCCTTTCTGGCCAAAGCCGCTTCCAGGGAGCGATCGAGCGTTGCCGACAAATCAGCGTCGCGAAGGGAATCGGCCAAGGCGTCGGCGATGATCGACGGCGAAGTCCCATCCGACACAACGAGTCCCAGGATCGGTCGGGGTCGGATCTCGCGAAGCGGACGGACGCACATGCCGGCGGGCACACCGAACGCGTGCAGCCAAGTGTGCGCAACGATGCTCGGCAACTGCCGCGTCGCGACGTAGGCGTAGAGCGCGCCGACGTTGTCGGTCTCGATCGCCGGCCGGAGCCGTGCGCCCACCGACGCCATGGTGGCGTCCAGGATGCGGCGGTTGCGCATCTCGGTGGTCAGCACGCACAGTGGCAGTCGGGCCGCCGCGTCCCATTCCACGAAGTCGCCCTCGGCCATCGGGTGTTTCTCGTCGAGGACCAACAGGTAGCGCTCGCGGTACAACTCGATGCGACGAACCCCCGGCGGAGTTTCGTCGTCCAGGTAGGTGACACCGGCGTCGAGCTCGAATTCGGCGAGCCGTCTGGCGATCTCGCGGGACGATAGCGCTTCGATCTGGACACCGGCCATTTCGTTGAGCGCGCTGAACCGTTCGGTGACGAGTGGTGTCGCCGGGATCGCGGTCGGTACCGCACCGATCCGGACAGTGGCCGTGATCCCGCCGTGCATCCGATCGACGTCGGCGAGCAGGGCATCGCGCTCGGCGAGGATGCGGTGGGCCCAGCGCACCACGCGGGCGCCCTCCTCGGTGAACCCCTCGAAGCGTCGCCCGCGCATCACGATCATCACGCCGAGGTTCGACTCGAGTTTTCCGATCGCGCCGGACAACGTCGGCTGACTGACGTGACAGAGTTGGGCGGCGCGACCGAAATGACGCTCGCGGGCCAGGGCGACGAGGTATTCGAGCTGACGGACCAGCACTTCGCCGTGCATGCCACTCCTCCCAGGGCTCAGCCGGGCGCCGACTGCGAGCCGTCATCGACGATACCTATCAGGACATCGAATCTTCCGTCATTGCACCCCCTTGTCTGCGTCGATCCGCGTCGGACACGATTCATGTTGCGCCCCAATCGGATCGCGCCGGGCCAAAAGAGTCGACCCGGCTCTCGATGATGAGCAAAGGAACGACGATGGCCAAAGTAGTGTGCGTCCTCTATGACGACCCGATCGACGGGTACCCCACGCGGTACGCGCGTGACACCCTGCCCAAGCTCGACGGGTATCCAGGCGGTCAGACGCTGCCCTCGCCTTCGGCGATCGACTTCACGCCAGGGACGCTGCTGGGCAGCGTGTCCGGCGAGCTCGGGCTGCGGAAGTACCTGGAGGACCTTGGCCACGAACTCGTCGTGACCGCCGACAAGGAGGGGCCGAATTCCGAACTCGACCGTCACCTGGCTGACGCCGAGGTCGTGATCTCGCAGCCGTTCTGGCCCGCCTACCTGACCAAGGAGCGCATCGAGAATGCGCCCAACCTGAGGTTGGCCCTCACCGCCGGGATCGGATCAGACCACGTCGATCTCGATGCCGCGATCCACCACGGCGTCACCGTCGCAGAGGTCACCTACTGCAACAGCATCAGCGTCGCCGAGCACGTCGTGATGATGATCCTCGGACTGGTCCGCAACTACCTTCCGTCGCACGAATGGGTTCGCAAGGGCGGCTGGAACATTGCCGACTGCGTCGCGCGGTCCTACGACCTCGAGGGCATGGACGTCGGCACCGTGGCCGCAGGCCGCATCGGACTTGCGGTACTGCGCCGCCTCGCTCCATTCGGCGTGCACCTGCACTACACCGACCGGCACCGTCTTCCCGCCGAGGTGGAGCGCGAGTTGAACTTGACGTACCACCCGACGGCTCAGGACCTCGCGCCTGCATGTGACGTCGTCACGATCAACGCGCCACTGCACCCGGAGACCGAGGGGCTTTTCGATGACGAACTGCTCTCGAAGATGCGCCGGGGTGCCTACCTGATCAATACGGCCAGGGCGTTGATCGCCGACCGTGACGCGATCGTGCGAGCGCTGGAAAGCGGTCAGCTGGCCGGGTACGCAGGCGATGTCTGGTACCCGCAACCCGCTCCAGCCGACCACCCGTGGCGCACCATGCCGCATCATGGCATGACGCCCCATATCTCGGGAACGTCGCTGTCGGCGCAGACACGCTACGCCGCAGGCACTCGCGAGATCCTAGAGTCGTACTTCAACGGTTCTCCGATTCGCGACGAGTACCTGATCGTCGACGCAGGCACGCTCGCCGGAACGGGGGCGCACTCCTACAGCACGCGCGGCTAGGAGTGACCAGGGGTCGCGCTCACTGTGAAGCCCAAAAGGCAAGGCAGGTAATAGATTAGGACGTTTTCAGCGTGCCCTGATAGCGGCGCATCCCGGCGATCCAGCGCTCGTAGTCGGCACCCTTGTGCCGGTACATGTCGAGGACGGCGGGGTGCGGCAGGACCAGAAACCGTCCGTCTCGGACCGCCTCCACGGTCAGCGCGGCAACCTGGTCGGGGCCGATCACCTCGCCCGCGTTGGCGACGGCAGCGCCCGCGAGCCGAGCGGCCCGGTCGGGTGAGTCGAGGATCCCGTTCAGCAGCGGTGTGTCGACCCCCATCGGACACACACAGGACACGCCGATTCCGTTGTCGCCGTAAGTGATCGCCAACCACTCGGCGAAGCCCACCGCGGCGTGCTTGGTGACCGAGTAGCCGGCCGCGCCGAGCTGTGTCAGCAATCCTGCTGCCGACGCCACGCTCACGAAGTGGCCCCCGCCCCGCGCTACCCACTCGGGGACGAGCGCCTTCGCCGCCCGCACGTGTGCCCGCAGGTTCACGTCGATGATGGCGTCCCAGTCGCTCTCGTCGTCGCCGAGACCCGGTGCACCGATGATTCCCGCGTTGGCGACGAACACGTCGACGGGACCGAATGCGGCTCTCGCCGTGTCGATCAGCGCGCCGATACCTTCGGAGGTGCTCGCGTCGACCGTGACGTCGACCGCGGACCCGCCTGCGTCATCGATCATCGCCGCCGTGGCCGCGGCACCGTGTGCGTCGAGGTCACCCACGACGACGGTCGCACCCGCAGCCGCGAAGGCGATGGCGATGGACCTACCGATACCCGAGCCTGCGCCGGTGACGGCCGTGACAGTGCCTTCGATGCGCATGTCTGGTGTGCTCCTAGTCGCCGAGTTGACTGGCCAGGCCGACGACGTCGACGGTCGCCCATGTTTCGCGACCTTACCCCCAGCTACGTGACGTCCAGTAGGCGCGATCGACCAGTCAGGTCAGTCGCTCCCGCAGTGCGCGTTTGAGCACCTTGCCGTAACTGTTCTTGGGCAATTCGTCGACGTAGAGGTAGCGCTTGGGCCGCTTGAAGCGGGCGATGCGCTCGAGCAGATGCGCGTCGAGATCCGGCTCGGCAGCGGTGCCGACGATGAAGGCGACGACGATCTCGCCCCACTCCGGGTCAGGTGCACCCACGACAGAGGCCTCGGTGACACCGGGGTGCTCGATGAGCGCCTCCTCGACCTCGCGCGGATAGATGTTGCTACCACCGCTGATCACGACGTCCTTGGAGCGGTCGCGCAGGGTCAGGTAGCCCCTGGTGTCGAAGGAGCCCATGTCACCGGTGCGCAGCCAACCGTTGCGCAGTGTCGAGGCGGTGGCCTCGGGGTTGTTCCAGTAGCCGGACATGACCACGTCGCCGCGGCAGACGATCTCACCGATCTCGTTCGGTCCTGCGGGGGTCCCGTCGGGGCGCAGCACCGCGACGTCCACTCCTGATCGCGGGTAGCCCACCGACCCCAGTACCGCGCCGTCCGCGTCAACGTGGTCGGCACGGCGGAGCCCCGTGATGGTCATCGGCGCCTCGCCTTGCCCGTAGAGCTGGACGAAGATGGGGCCGAAGGCGTCGAGCGCCTTCTTCATGCTGTCGACGTACATGGGGCCGCCGCCGTACACGATCGTGCGGAGGTTGTCTGGGCGCGGCCGGCCCGTGTCGACCAGCCGCTGCACCATCGTCGGCGCGAGGAACGCGCTGCTTCCCGGATGGTGGTCGCACAGGTCGAGAAACTCGTCGGGTTCGAAGGCCGCGGATTCCGGAATGACCTGGCGGGCGCCGCGCAGCACATACGGCGGGATGTACAACCCCGAGCCGTGAGACATTGGTGCGCCGTGGATGAGGCTGCAATCCCGGTCGGGGTCGTCGAAGTCCGCCAGGTGGGAGACCGTCATCGCCATCAGGTTGCGGTGCGACAGCATCGCGCCCTTCGAACGTCCCGTCGTGCCGCTGGTGTAGAACAGCCAGGCCAGAGCGCTCGGGTCGGTGTCCCGCGGTCGCTCGGACGGCGTTGCCGCCAAACGACTCTCATAGGCCGGTGAGGCCACCGCTTCGACCGGCAGGTTGGTGATCGGGACCAACGCCTCGGCGATCTTCGGCGACGCGAACACCTGCGCCGCGCCGGAGTCCTCGAGGATCTGCTGCATCTCGCGGGGGTGCAGCTTGTAGTTGATGGGGACGAAGACGCGTTCGGCCGCCCAGACCGCGAACATCATCTCGACGATCTCGGGTGCGTTCTCGCTCGCAACGGCGACACGGTCGCCAACTGCGCCGCGCTCGCGGAGGGTGGCGGCAAGTCGTAACACCCTGTCCCGCAGTTCACTCCAGGTGTGAACACAACGCTCCCCGACGAAGACTGCGCCGCGGTCGCCGTGGCGTTCGGCGGTCTGGTCCAGCACGCCGAAGAGGTTCAACGGGCCACCCATTCCGACGACAACGCGAAGTCGGACAGGTACTTCGTCGAGCTCCAGCCGCCGTCGACGACGATGGTCTGGCCGTTGATGAAACTACCTCCGGGGGAGCAGAGGAACGCGACGGTGCTCGCGATGTCGTCGATGCTGCCGAGCCGCTGGTGTGGCGTCATCTCGGTGTTGATCTTGCGGAACCGCTCGTCTTCGAGGCGTTCGGCCACCATCGGGGTCAGGGTGACTCCGGGAGCCACTGCGTTGCAACGGATTCCCTGTGCGCCGTACTGGCACGCGATGTGGGTGGTCAGCGCCGTGAGGCCGCCCTTGGCGGCCGAGTAGGCGCCCCCGCGCAGGCCGCCGACCACGGCGAAGGTCGACGTCACGTTGATGATCGCAGAGCCCGGCGGCATGTACGGGATGACGTCGCGTGCCAATCGGAAAGGAGCGCGCAACATCAAACCCAGGAAGTAGTCCAGAGTTTCGTCGTCCGTCTCGTGAAGGGGCTTGGGTTTGCCGACGCCCGCATTGTTGACCAAGAAGTCGACGTGCCCCCACCGTTCGACCGCCGCGCCGATGATGTCTCTGGGGCCATCTTCGGCGGTCAGGTCAACGGCCAACGTTGCGACCCGGTCGGGATCGCCGACCGCCGCGGTCAATTCGTTGAGTCTGGCCTCGTCACGCCCGGTGCCCAGAACCGACATTCCCGCTTCGGCGAGCTTGACTGCGGTGCCGAAGCCGATCCCGCTGCTCGCGCCCGTGACGATGGCTACCTGCATGTCATTGACCCGCCTTCGCAAGAGTCGCGCGGATCTCGTGTTTGAGGACCTTGCCTGCATCGTTCTTCGGCAAGTGGTCCCAGATCGCGATCTGTTCGGGCACCTTGAACCTGGCCATGCCGTGTCCTTCGAGGAAGTCGCGCAGATCGGAGACGTCCGGTCCGCTGTCCGAGGCTGCGACGATCACCGCACACGCCCGCTCACCGGTCCGTGCATCCGGCACCCCGACGATCGCCACCTCGGCGATGCCGGGGTGGCCGATCAGAACGTCCTCGATCTCCTTGGGCGAGATGTTCTCGCCGTTCCGGATGATGATGTCCTTTGCCCGCCCGGTCACCACCAGGCAGTCACCGTCCCAGCGGCCGAGGTCACCCGTGCGGACGAATCCGTTGTCGTCGAATACGCCTGCGTCGTCCTGGGCGTGCCGATACCCGATCAGCATCTGGGGACCACGGGCGCGGATCTCACCGTCGACGAGTCGCACGCCTGCGATCCCAGGCCTACCGTCGGTGTCGGCGGACCGGTCGGCGTCATCCAGCGCGCCGACGGTCGTCACGGGGACTTCCGTCGACCCATAGACCCGGCTTACGGCGGCGCGCTCGAAATATGCTGTGGCCCTGCGGATGAGCGACGGCGGAACGCCCGCACCGCCGCAGATGAAGACCTTGAGGTCGGGGAGCCTGGTGCCTGCCCTCTCGGCGGCTGTCAGGAGTTGTTCGAGGAACGGGGTCGCGCCCGCCATGTGGGTGCAATGTTCCGACGTCATCAGGCCGATCGCCGCATCCGGATCCCAACGCTCCATCAGCACCGCGGTGGAACCCGCGAGCAACGGGCACTCGAAGGCGTAGATGGAACCTCCGATGTGCGCAATCGGCGATGGGACCAGAAACGTGTCACCGGGCTCGACCAACCAGTGGTCACGGATCTGCTGGATCAGAGCATGAATCGAATTGTGGCTGTGCAGAACACCCTTGGGGCGACCGGTGGTACCGGACGTATAGAGGATCATCCGCACCGCATCGGGATCCAGATCGATCGGATCGGCACGGGGGCGCCCGCCGAACAGATCGCCGTACGCCGTGTGTCCACCCGGGTCCCCGCGCACGACCGCGACCTCGGGTGGCTCGTCCATCCCTGCGATGACGCGGCCCAGCATCGACGCGTAGTCGTATCCGCGAAAGAGGCCCGGTACGAAGATGATCCGGGTGTCGGCATCGTCGAGGATGAAAGCCAGCTCGCGATCACGCAGCGAGGGCAGGATCGGGTTCACGATCAGTCCGGCGATCGTCGCCCCGAGGTAGACGACCGCCGCCTCGTGCCAGTTGGGCAGCATGAAGGACACCACGCTGCCGCGCGGCATCCGATCCGACAGCGCGGCGGCGAGGTCCTCGGCCTGCGCCAACAGATTCCGGTAGTCGAGTCGGACGTCGCCGTCCACCAGCGCGACTCGATCCGGTGTGAGTAGTGCCGCCTCCCGCAGCGAGTCGGCCAGCGTGGTGCGGACCCATAAACCCCGTGCATAGGCGTCGTCGTGGCATGCCCTCGTCACGGGTTCAGCCCTTGACCCGTCGCAAGGTCATCGAGTGCCGGAAGCGGGAGGCGGGATGGGTGTTGATCGTGACCTGGGCAACGTCACCGTCGGAGGTCTTGTAGGTCCGGTGCACCTCCACGGCGGGCGTGCCGGATGCGACCTTGAGTCCCTTCGCCAGTTCCGGTGTGACGAGCACTGCGCCGATCTCCTGGTAGACCTCGACGACGCTGACGCCGAACAGGTCCTCGATGAGCGGGAAGATGGGCCCGGTATGGCGCTGGAGCAGTCTGCCGACGGCAGCATAGGCGCGGTTGATGTAGTACTCGGTCCAGCAGTGGGTGTATTCGGCGTCTTGGGCCTCGCGGTAGCCGAGCACTGCCAGCCACTCTTCTCCCTCGGGCAGCCCGGTGCGCGTGGCCAATTCGGAGTCGATGGTGACCATCCTGGTGGCCTCGATCTCGAGTCCCGCGCCGCTGGCGAAGGCGAGGAGATCGTCGATGGTCATGTTGTCCTGCGCGTAGGAGTTCGCCGAGACGCGCGGCACCACCAGGGTTCCCGCGCGCGGCCGCGAGGAGACCAAGTTGTCGTCGCGCAGCCTGCGCAGCGCCTCGCGCACGGTGTATCTGCTGACCGAGAACCTCTCGCACAGCTCGTGTTCGGTGGGAAGTTGCGAGCCGACGGGATAGACGCCGTCCACGATCTCCTTGCGCAGCGTCCTGGCCACCTGCAGATAGCGGTGATCGGCGGGGGTGGGTGTCATGCGCGATCCCGCTTCGCTTCTCGCTTGGCCAGTCATGCGCGATCCCGCTTCGCTTCTCGCTTGGCCTGTCGCGGGTCCCTGCGCAGCGCGAGCACGCTGCCCTCGCCGTCGGCTGAGACGTACAGGGTGCCATCCGGGCCTGCCGCGATTCCCGCGAACGGACCCTGAGGCCCAGAGAACGGAGGCATTCCCTTGAGTGCCTTCGGTTCCACGCCAGGTGGCGGTCCGATGGCCAGTCCCGTGGCGATCGTCGTGCGGGCGCCGCTGGCCAGGTCGACCGAGATGACGGCCTTCTCGCCGGCGTCCACGATGAACAGTCGTCCGTCGGTCACCAGGAGGCCCTGCGGGCAGTGCAGGCCGTCGATGACCGTCTCGGCGCCAGACGGCGTCACCCGACTGACACGACCGGCACCGGACTCGGCGACGAGTACCTGCCCTTCGGTGGTCACCGCCACACCGACGGGACGATCGAGACCCTTCGCGATCGTCTCGACGCTGCCGTGCTGGTCGACCAACAACGCCCGACCGGTGCCCTGTTCGACGGCCACCACGCCAGCCGGTGCGATGGCGACGCCGTAGAGCTGGTCGAAACCGTCTGCCAGGTAGTCGCATTCGTCGGCGCCGGGTCGGTACCTGGCGATCTGGCCGCCGGAGGTGGTGACCACGAACTCGCCCGGTCCGCCGACCGCCAGCCCGCGCAGGAAGCCGGGATAGCCCGGCGAGAACAGC
>JAOPWT010000373.1 GCA_025965555.1 Mycobacterium sp. | reverse complement strand
GGCTGAGCATCCCGGTCGACCATGCCCACGATTGTGCACGGAATCCGTCGTCGCAGGCAACCAAAGCCATGAAATCGTTCGTTTTACACGTTCGTCACGGGGGGAATGCGTAGCTGCTCGAGGAGCGGTCGGCTAGCGTAAAAGTCATGACGATCGCGGGCAGTTGGATCGGCGGCGCCGAGGTGACCACAGGCGGCGCCATGCATCAGGTCACCGATCCGGCGACGGGAAGCGTGGTTGCCGATTGCGCACTGGCGACGCCGGACGACGTCGACGTCGCCGTCGCCTCCGCACGCAAGGCGCTCCCCGGCTGGGCCACCGCAACGCCGGCGCAGCGGTCGGCGGTGCTGGCCAAGCTGGCTCAGCTGGCTGGCGAGCACGCCGAAGCGCTGGTGGCCGAGGAGGTCAGCCAGACGGGTAAACCGGTGAGGCTCGCTACCGAATTCGACGTCCCCGGCAGCGTGGACAACATCGACTTCTTCGCCGGAGCGGCGCGGCACCTCGAGGGAAAGGCCACCGCCGAGTACTCGGCCGACCACACCTCGAGCATCCGCCGCGAGGCGATCGGCGTCGTCGCCACCATCACGCCGTGGAACTATCCGCTGCAGATGGCGGTCTGGAAGGTCATTCCCGCGTTGGCCGCCGGCTGCTCGGTGGTGATCAAGCCCGCCGAGGTGACGCCGCTGACCACGCTGACGTTGGCGCGGCTCGCCAGTGAGGCGGGACTGCCCGACGGTGTACTCAACGTCGTCACCGGAGCAGGCGGCGACGTCGGTACGGCGCTGGCCGGCCACCCCGACGTCGACCTGGTGACGTTCACCGGCTCGACGGCCGTGGGGCGCAAGGTGATGTCGGCCGCGGCACTGCACGGTCATCGCACGCAACTGGAGCTCGGTGGCAAGGCGCCGTTCCTGGTGTTCGACGACGCCGACCTCGACGCTGCGATCCAAGGCGCGGTCGCCGCGTCGCTGATCAACACCGGACAGGACTGCACGGCGGCCACGCGGGCCATCGTCGCGCGCGATCTCTACGACGACTTCGTCGCGGGCGTCGGCGAGCTGATGAGCAAGATCGTCGTCGGCGACCCCCACGATCCCGACACCGACCTCGGCCCGCTGATCACCCATGCGCACCGGGCCAAGGTCGCAGGCATGGTCGACCGTGCGCCCGGCGAGGGGGGCCGCATCGTCACCGGGGGTACCGCGCCGGACGGTCCCGGCTCGTTCTACCGCCCGACGCTGATCGCCGACGTCGACGAGCGGTCCGAGGTCTACCGCAGCGAGATCTTCGGGCCCGTGCTAGTGGCGCGATCGTTCACCGACGACGACGACGGCATCCGGCAGGCCAATGACACCGAGTACGGGCTCGCGGCCTCCGCGTGGACGCGCGACGTGTACCGGGCGCAGCGAGCGTCGCGGGAGATCAAGGCGGGTTGCGTGTGGATCAACGACCACATTCCGATCATCAGCGAGATGCCGCACGGCGGCGTCGGTGCGTCCGGCTTCGGCAAGGACATGAGTGACTACTCCTTCGAGGAGTACCTCACCATCAAGCACGTGATGAGCGACATCACCGCCAATGCCGAAAAGGATTGGCACCGAATCATATTCAGCAAGCGCAGCGGAGCTCAATCATGAGTTCTGTCAGCAAGCGATGAGCACTGGTGCCGAGCCTGTCGTGCGTGACGTCACCGACGACGACTGGCCAGGGGTGGCACTGCTGATAGCCACCAGCTTCGGCTCGTTCTGGCACGCCGAGACGATCGCCGCGTGGCGCGAGTCGATGCCGCCGCGCAGTTCGGTGGTCGTCAGCGATGGCGACGACATCGTGGGGATGGCGCACTATCTCGACTTCGCGATGGCCGTACCAGGCGGGGCGATCCTGCCCACCGCAGGCATCACGTGGGTCGGGGTCGCGCCTACGCATCGACGGCGCGGTCTGCTCAGGGCGATGTACACCGATCTGCACGAGCGGGTGGCCGACGCCGGTTATCCGATCGCGGCGTTGACGGCTTCCGAGGGCGGCATCTACGGCCGCTTCGGGTACGGTGCCGCGACGACTGACACCGAACTGATCGTGGACCGGCGCTTCGCCCGATTCCACCGCGACGCACCCGATCCCGGCGGGGTGCGCATCGTGCGCCCACGCGAGCACCGCGACGAACTCGCCGAGATCTACGACCGGTTCCGGCGGATCACGCCTGGCGGCATGGCGCGACCCACGCCGCTGTGGGACGACCTGCTCGCCGACTGGGAGGACACGCGCCGGGGCGGTACGGCCTGGTATTGCTTCCTGCACGCCGACGGCTACCTGCTCTACCGCAGCCATGGGAAGCCGAGACACGTTCGCGTCGAGGAGTTCACGGCCGTGACACCGGAGGCTCACGCCGCGCTGTGGCGCGCGCTGATCGGCCTCGACCTGGTCGAGACGATCACGGTGCAGAGTCACCCGGCGGATCCGCTGCCGTATCTGCTCGAGGACGCCAGGACGGTGCGAATCACGGGCGCCGAGGACGGCTTGTGGCTGCGCATCATGGACGTGGCCGCCGCGCTCGAGGCGCGGACGTATCGGGCCGACCTGGACACGGTGCTGGAGATCGGTGACGGATTCCGTTCCGACGGCGGACGATTCGCGCTCTCGATCCGCTCCGGGCGGGCCCAATGCGTCCGAACGGATGCGGCGGCCGAGTTCGTGATGGATCTGGACGTCCTGGGCATGCTGTATCTCGGTGTGCATCGGGTGAGCACGTTGGCGGTGGCCAACCGCATCCGTGGCGGCAGTGCCGAGGCCCTTGCCCGGTTGGACGTCGCGTTCGGCAGCGACGTGCCCGCCCAACTCGGATTCGGATTCTGAGGGTGCGGCAGGCGGCGCTGGCCACGCCGCACGCGCTGGCGACCGAGGCGGGTATCTCCGCGTACCGCGATGGTGGCACGGCGATCGACGCCGCGATTGCCGCCGCCGCAGTCCTCACCGTGGTCTACCCGCACAACGTGGCGCTCGGCGGAGACCTCATCGCGCTGGTGCGGACACCCGACGGTGTCGTGCAGTGCGTCAACGCCTCCGGCTGGGCGGGTGCCGCGGTGGACGCCGCGGAGCTTCGGACCAGGTACGGCGCGGCCCTGCCCGTCAGGGGTGTCGACGCGGTCACGGTGCCAGGTGGAGTGCGCGGGTGGGATGGGTTGCGCCAGTTCGGTTCACGGCTGGACTGGGCGCGGCTGCTCGAGTCAGCGGAGGTGGCCGCCAGGACGGGTGCCCCAGTGTCGCGGTCACTGGGGCACCACCTCACCGACGCCGAGAACGCCGACCTGTTCGGCGCGGCCGAGTTCGATTCGGTGTTCCGGCCACACGGCCGTGTGCTGGGACAGGGCGACGCGCTGACCCAGCAGGCCCTCGCGGACACCTTCGCGACGTTGCGGCGCTCCGGTGCCGACGACTTCTACGAGGGCGCCCTCGCCGCGCGCACCGTCGCGTACCTTCGCGGTCGTGGGTCGTCCCTGAGCGGTGCGGACTTGGCGGCATTCCAGCCGGAGACGACCGCTGCGATCTCCGTGGACTTCGGGGGGTTGACGGTGTTGACAAGTCCACCCAATACCCACGGATTCCTACTGCTGCGGGCGCTGCGAGCCATCGATGCACTCGGAATCGCGGACCCCCTCGGCAGCGGGATGGGGGGCCTGTTGCGAGTCTTCCACCAGGGCAACGTGTTACGTGACACTCTTCTCGCCGATCCCCGCCACGCAGAGGTCAACGTGGCGATGCTGGTGGAGCATGGCCTCGGCGAACAGACCGACCTCGATGCTGGGCGTGCCGGGTCGGCCGAAGTGCCGCGCGGCGACACCGTCGGGGTGGCTGCCGCCGACAGTGACGGATACGCGGTGTCTCTAATCCAGAGCGTCTATCACGCCTTCGGGTCCGGGCTGATCGATCCGGCCACCGGCATCCTGTTCCACAACCGGGGAACGAGCTTCTCCCTCGATCCCGCGTCTCCCAACGTCATCGCACCGCGAAAGCGCCCGGCGCACACGCTGATGCCCGTATTGACGCTGCACCACGGCGAGGTCCGCCACGTGCTGGCAACCATGGGTGGTCAGGGCCAGCCACAGATCCTCGGTCAGGTGCTGCTGAGGGCGCTCGCCGGGGCCAGCGCCGAGACCGCGGTGACCGCGCCGCGGGCCGTCGTCGGAATGCAGGTCGACGGAGCGACAGCCGACTCCGTGACCGTCGAATCCGACGTGTCGCCCAGCGCCGAATCCGCAATCCGCGCATCGGGTTTGCCGGCGAAACTGGTGCCACCCCACACCGACGCGATGGGCCATACCAACGTCGTCTTCATCGATGAGAGCGGTTCGATGACCGCCGCCTCGGATCCGCGATCGGACGGCGCCGCGGTCGTGACGCACTAGCCGTCGCGAGAGACCACCACGGGGGTCGACCCTGAGAACACGCGCTTGGGTGCCGCGAACCGACTCCCATGTGCTTGGTGTCAGGAGTGCTTGCTGAACTCCTCGCCGGTGGCCGGATCCATCGCCGTCTCACCGGCAGGCAAGTTCGACAGATCCGGTGAGATGACGGTCGGCATGTCGCCGGAGTCCGGCAGGCCGAAGTGCGCGACGGACGCGATTGCGGGTTCGAGGAGCAGGTCCGATCGACGCGGCAGGGTCTGGCCCTTGAAGAAGCTCGGCGACATCGCCCACCAGACGAACATCAGGACCACGCCGAGTATCAGCGCGCCGATCCCGACGACGGCAACGGCCCCGAAGCCGAGGATCGTCACGTTGTTCCCGTCGTCGTCGAGGAGGTAGTCGGGCTTCGCGTACGAGATCAGCCCGTAAGCGAAGACGACCGTCAGCATGATGGCGCCCAGTAGCGGCACGACGCCGCGCATCAAGAAGTCCCGCGCCGACTTGGTGAGCGTCTTGCGGTAGTACCAGACGCACGCGTACCCGGTCATCCCGTAGTAGAACGCGATCATCAAGCCGACCGAGCCGATGAGGGCCAGTAGGAGGCTGCTGCTGATGAGGGTGAACATGACGTAGAAGAAGATCGAGGCGGCGCCCATCACGATCGTGGAGACCGTCGGGGTCAGGTACTTGCGGTGGATCTTCGCGAACGAGGTCGGCAGGGCCTTGTAGACACCCATCGAGAGCGTGGTGCGCGCCGTCGGCAGGATCGTCGTCTGCGTCGAGGCCGAGGCCGAGGTCAGGATGGTCGCCGAAAGCGCAAGCAGGCCAACGTGTCCGATGAAGCTGTCGCCGAACAACGCGGGTCCGATGGAGGAGAACACGTCTGCGGCGTTGTCCGGATTCGTCAGGCCTGGACCGGTGTCGCCAACGCCCGCGAAGGCAATGGAGGCGACCGTCACGATGGCGTACGTACCGAGCAGCAGGAACGTGGACAGCACCGCAGCCTTGCCGGGAGTAGAGCCAGGATCGTCGGACTCCTCGTTGCAGGCCACCGCGGTGTCCCAGCCCCAGTAGATGAAGATCGCGATCAGGATCCCCGGGCAGATGATGGTGCCGAAGTCCAACCCGACGGGTGAGAACCACGACAGCGACGGATGTATCGAGTCCACCGTTCCCGTTCCCGAGTAGACCCTGATCAGCGCGTAGACCGAGATCACGATCAGGACGATGACCTCGAAGCCGAGCAGGAAGTACTGCAGCCGCGCGGATACTTCGATGCCGCGGTAGCAGATGTAGGTCATCACGACGATCCAGATGACACCGGCGACAGTCGACCACAGCGTGCTGTTGGCGAGGTCCGCGACCGAGTGCCAGCCGAGATCCCCGACGAACGTGAACGAATAGGCGCCGGCGATCTGTGCCAGGTTGGCCATCACGATCACGTCGGCGGCGATGATGCCCCAGCCGCCCATCCAGCCGATGAGCGGGCCGAACGCCCGAGACGCCCAGGTGAAGGTGGTGCCACAGTCCGGCTCGGCCTTGTTGAGCTCCTGATATGCGACGGCAATCAGGTAGATCGGGACGAATGCGAGCAGGACGATCGACGCCGCCTTGACGCCCGCCCCGGTCGCGACGACGAGGCCGAGGACCGCCGCGAGGCTGTAGGCAGGCGCGGTCGACGCCATGCCGACCACGACGCTGGACAACAGACCGAGGGAACCCCCTTTGAGGCCCTTGCTGTCGACCGTCCCGCCGGTCCCCGAACTACCTGTGTCAATGGTGGTCATTGGCATCTCCCTGGTCACACCTGAACGAACTGTTGGAGAATACGGTTTCAGTTGTTAAACCGCTCGCTGACAACGAAATTAGTATCACAAATAGTTCGCAGCGACGAAAAACAGCCTCTGCCCCGGAATCGACGACCGTTTACTGCTGACGCCGGGTGCTGCCGCCTCACTATCCTGAGCTGGTGACCACTGCGCAGCGTAGCGACGAGTTCGAGGGGCTGCGTCCACATCTCCTCGCGGTCGCCTACCGGCTCACCGGCACGTTCGCCGATGCGGAGGACGCGGTTCAGGATGCGTGGCTGCGGTGGGAGGCCCTCGGCTCAGGGCGCGACGGGATCACCGACTTACGGGCGTGGTTGACGACGGTCGTCAGCCGGATCGGGCTCGACAGGTTGCGCTCTGCTGCGCACCGTCGTGAGGCCTACTACGGCGAGTGGCTGCCCGAGCCCGTGGTGACGCCGCTGGATCGCTCGGACCCGCTCGCCGCCGTCGTCGCGGACGAGGACGCCCGGTTCGTCGCGATGGTCGTTCTCGAGCGACTGACACCCGACCAGCGCGTCGCGTTCGTTCTGCACGACGGCTTCGCGCTGCCGTTCGGCGAGATCGCCGAGGTGCTCGGGGTGACTGCGGCATCGGCCCGGCAGCTCGCGTCAAGGGCCAGGCGGACGGTGGTCGACGCGCAGATGCCCGTCCGCGATGCGTCGCACGACGAGGTGGTCGGGAAGTTGATGGCCGCCATCGCCGTCGGCGACATGGCCGCCGTCGTCGCCCTTCTCCATCCCGACGTCACGTTCACCGGTGACTCCAACCGCAAGGCGCCGACAGCCGCTCGCGTCATCCACGGTTCGGACAAGGTGGCGCGCTTCATCTTCGGACTGGCCCAGCGGTACGGGCCGAGGTTCTTCGAGACCGCTCAGTTGGCGCTGGTCAACGGCGAACTCGGCGTGATCAGCCCAGGATTCGACGCCGACGACGAAGGGCCCGCGATGCAACCCCACATCCAGGCACTGACCGTCCGCGACGGACGGCTCAGTGCCATCTGGGACATCGCCAACCCGGACAAGTTCACCGGTTCGCCGCTGGATCCCTAGCCTCGTCGAGTGTGCTGTGAGATCGCCGAATCGACGCGAAACGCGATCTCACAGCACACTCGATGGGAGGTTAGGTGCGCTGTTCGCCGGCCCACGGAACGCGGCACGCGTCACCAGAACTGAAGCCCTGCTCGGTGATCCCCAACGCGGTGTTCATCCTGGCGCGCATGTTCTCGATGCCGATCTGGTAGGTCAGCTCCATCGTGCCCGCGTCACCGAAGCGCCGCCTCAGATCGGCCACCTGCTCGTCGGTGACCAGGTGCGGGTCGGTGGTCATCGCGTCGGCGTAGGCGATCGCCGCGCGTTCGTCGTCGGTGAACAGTGGTGAGGTCGCGTAGTCGTCGATGTGTTTGAGCCGGTCGACGTCCAGCCCGTCGAGGCGGATCAGCATGGCGCCGAAGTCGACGCACCACGAGCACCCGACCGTACGCGCGGTCCAGTACACCGCCAGTTCGCGGACGGCGGTGGGCAGCTTCGTGGAGCCACGCTCCAGCAGGGCCTCGTGCACGGCGTTGGCGACCAGCAGCGGCATGTGGTGGGCGCCGACCGCGAACGGCACGGGGACCTCGCCGAAGCGGCGCTTGGCATAGCGGTACATGAGGCGGGCGGTCCGCGATGCCTTCTTCGGGGGCACGGGTTCGATGCGAGGTTGTTGAGTAGTCATGTCCCTAGGACGAGACAGCCGCCGATTGTGTGACACCGCGGCGGGATGCGGATGTCAGCGGGCGAACATCAACGCGCGCTTGACCTCTTGGATCGCCTTGGTCACCTGGATGCCGCGGGGGCAGGACTCGGTGCAGTTGAACGTCGTGCGGCAACGCCACACGCCGTCGACCTCGTTGAGGATGTCCAGTCGCTCGGCGGCGGCTTCGTCTCGGCTGTCGAAGATGAACCGATGGGCGTTGACGATGGCGGCGGGCCCGAAGTAGGAGCCCTCGTTCCAGAACACCGGGCAGCTCGTCGTGCAGCATGCGCAGAGGATGCACTTGGTGGTGTCGTCATAGCGGGCGCGGTCGGTCTGGCTCTGAATGCGTTCCCTGGTGGGCGGATTGCCGGTGGTGACCAGGAACGGCTTCACGGCGCGGAAGGCGTCGAAGAACGGCTCCATGTCGACGACGAGGTCCTTCTCCACGGGCAGCCCGCGGATCGGCTCGATGGTGATCGTCAGCTGCTTGCCCGCCTTCTTCGGCAGCATGTCGCGCATCAGCACCTTGCACGCCAGCCGGTTGACGCCGTTGATGCGCATGGCATCCGATCCGCACACGCCGTGGGCACACGACCGACGGAACGTCAGCGTCCCGTCGAGGTACCACTTCACGTAGTGCAGCAGGTTCAGCAGGCGGTCGCTGGGCAGGCACGGCACGCGAAAGCTCTGGAAGCCCGTCGCGTCCGGATCCTCTGGGTTGAACCGGGCGATCTTCAGGGTGACCATCACGGCGCCGTCGGGCACCGGAGGAGTGGTGGCTTCGTTCTTCTCGATTGCAGGCGCACTCATCAGTATTTCCGCTCCATCGGCTCGTAGCGGGTCTGTACCACCGGCTTGTAGTCCAGGCGGATGTCGCTGAGGAGGTCGCCGGCTCGGTAGCTCCCCCCAGTCGCTTCGCTCCCGCCCCCGGGAACCTTGTACGCCATGGTGTGGCGCATGTAGTTCGTGTCGTCGCGGTTCGGGTAGTCCTCGCGGGCGTGGCCGCCGCGGGACTCCTTGCGGTTCAGCGCACCGACGACGGTGACCTCGGCCAGCTCGAGCAGGAAGCCGAGCTCGATCGCCTCCAGCAGATCACTGTTGTAGCGCTTGGCCTTGTCCTGCACGGTGATTCGTGCGTAGCGCTCCTTGAGCGCATGGATGTCGGTCAGTGCCTGCTTGAGGGTTTCCTCGGTGCGGAAGACGGCCGCGTTGTTGTCCATCGACTGCTGAAGTGCGCCGCGGATGTCGGCGACGCGCTCGTTGCCGTGCTCGGAGAGGATGTCGCCCACCCAGCTGGTGACCATGCCGGCAGGGGTCTCCGGCATGTCGACGAAGTCGTGCCCCATGGCGTAGTTCGCGGCGGCGATGCCTGCCCGGCGGCCGAACACGTTGATGTCCAGCAGCGAGTTGGTCCCGAGTCGGTTGGAACCGTGCACCGAGACGCACGCGCACTCGCCCGCGGCGTAGAGGCCCGGGACGATCGAGTCGTTGTCCCGCAGCACCTGACCGTGCACGGTGGTCGGGATGCCGCCCATCACGTAGTGGCACGTCGGGTAGACGGGCACCAGTTCGGTGACCGGGTCGACGCCGAGGTAGGTGCGGGCGAACTCGGTGATGTCGGGGAGCTTGGCCTCGAGCACGTCGGCGCCGAGGTGGCGCACGTCGATGTAGACGTAGTCCTTGTTGGGACCCGCACCTCGACCCTCGAGCACCTCCAGCACCATGGACCGGGCCACGATGTCGCGGGGCGCGAGGTCGACGATCGTCGGCGCGTAGCGCTCCATGAAGCGTTCGCCGTCGGCATTGAGCAGGCGCCCACCCTCACCGCGAACGGCTTCGGAGATCAGGATCCCCAGGCCGGCGAGCCCCGTCGGGTGGAACTGGTGGAATTCCATGTCCTCCAAGGGAAGTCCCTTGCGGAAGACGATGCCGAGGCCGTCGCCGGTCAACGTGTGTGCGTTCGACGTCGTCTTGTACATCCGCCCCGACCCGCCGGTGGCGAACACGATCGCCTTGGCGTGGAAGACGTGGATGTCACCGCTGGCCAGCTCGTAGGCCACGATTCCCGTTGCCACCGGGCCGCCGGGCGTGTCCGAGAGCACCAGGTCCAGCGCGTAGAACTCGTTGAAGAACTCGACGTCGTGCTTGACGCAGTTTTGGTACAGCGTCTGCAGGATCATGTGACCGGTGCGATCGGCGGCGTAGCAGGCGCGGCGGACGGGCGCCTTGCCATGGTCGCGGGTATGCCCGCCGAAGCGGCGCTGGTCGATGCGACCCTCGGGGGTCCGGTTGAACGGCATCCCCATCTTCTCGAGGTCGTAGACCGCGTCGATGGCCTCCTTGCACATGATCTCGACGGCGTCCTGGTCGGCGAGGTAGTCGCCGCCCTTGACCGTGTCGAAGGTGTGCCATTCCCAGTTGTCCTCTTCGACGTTGGCCAGCGCGGCGCACATGCCGCCCTGCGCCGCACCGGTGTGGCTGCGCGTCGGGTACAGCTTGGTCAGGACGGCGGTCCGCACGCGCGGGCCTGCCTCCACGGCCGCCCGCATGCCCGCGCCGCCGGCACCGACGATGACGACGTCGTAGCGATGTTCGATCAACATGCTCTGAACTCCAGCTCTTTCATCATCAAGAAATGTTCGCGTCGAACGTCAACAGCACGTACGTACCCAGGACCATCGTGAACAGGATCGACATTGCCAGCAGGGTGTTCAGCCAGAACTTGGTCGAGTCCTTGC
>JAOPWT010000370.1 GCA_025965555.1 Mycobacterium sp. | reverse complement strand
GTCGTAGATGGCCGACGAGAACGTCGCCGTCGCCGCTTCGAACCGTTGGGCGAGTTCGGGATCGACGAGCCGGGACGACCGGCGATGCGCGACGCCGAGCATGGTCGCCGACAACTCGCCGGTCGCCACGCTGGTCACCCGATCGACGAGTTCGTGGGCTTCGTCGACGACGAGGAGCTCGTGCTCGGGCAGCACGTTCACCTCCGAGATCGCGTCGATCGCCAGCAGTGCGTGGTTGGTGACCACCACGTCGGCGGTGCCTGCGCGGCCGCGCGCCTTCTCGGCGAAGCAGTCGGTGCCATACGGGCAGCGCGCGGCGCCGAGGCACTCCCGTGCGGACACGCTGACCTGGCTCCACGACCGATCGGCAACACCGGGTACGACCTCGTCGCGGTCGCCGGTCTCGGTGTCCGACGACCATTCGATGAGGCGCTTCACGTCGCGCCCCAACGCCGTCGTCGCCACCGCGTCGAACAGCTCATCCTGGGGAAGGTCGTCGGGCTCATTGGTCGAACCGTTGTGAATCTTGTTCAGGCACAGGTAGTTTCCGCGGCCCTTGAGGAGCGCGAATTCGGGACGACGGGTAACCTCGCCCGTCAGGGCGTCGGCCAGCCGCGGCAGGTCGCGATCGAACAGCTGACGTTGCAGCGCGATGGTCGCCGTCGAGATCACCACGGGCTCGGCTCGCTCCATGGCTCGCTTGATGGCGGGCACCAGATAGGCCAGCGACTTCCCGGTCCCGGTACCCGCCTGGACGGCGAGGTGCTGACCGGTCTCGAAGGCATGGTCGACCGCCTCGGCCATCTCGATCTGCCCGCTGCGTTCCGTGCCGCCCAGTGCGGCAACGGCCTTGTCCAGTAGCTCCCTGACGCCGCCCGTGTCTCCTCCTCAGGCCTGGCGCGTGGCGTCGGCCATGCGGGTGGGAATCGCGGGCTCGCCGCGGGAGAGCTTCAACCCGTCCCAAGGCAGGCTGTGCAGGCCCGCGGCGACGCGATCGCGCGCCGACGTCAGGGCGAGGTCCGCGACGGTTTCGCCGCCGCGCACCAGCGGGCGGGCCAGCGCCGTGGCGACTAGCCCCGGACTCTCCGGAGGGGGTTCGTCGGCCGGGTGCACGATCTCTTCGACGACGGTGCCCGTGGGCTTGGCCAGCCGGTGCGCCTGCTTGCGGCCGCCGTGGGACTCCTTGAGGCTGCTGCGCTTCGCCACGGGCACGCCGTCGACCTCGACGAGCTTGTAGACCATGCCCGCCGTCGGCGCGCCCGACCCCGTGACGAGGGACGTACCGACTCCATACGAGTCGACCGACTCGGCGCGCAGGGCGGCGATCGCGAACTCGTCGAGGTCGCTGGTCACGACGATGCGGGTGTTCGTCGCGCCGAGCCCGTCGAGCTGGTCACGCACCTGTCTGGTCAACACGCCCAGGTCGCCGGAGTCGATGCGGACGGCACCCAACTCGGGGCCCGCGACCGCGATGGCATTGGCCACCCCCGTGGTGATGTCGTAGGTGTCGACGAGCAGCGTGGTCCCGATGCCGAGCGCGTCGACCTGCGCACGGAACGCCGCCTGCTCATCGGGTCCGTCGGGTGAGGTGTGCAGCAGCGTGAACGCATGAGCGCTCGTCCCCAGCGCGGGAACGCCGTATCGTCGCTGCGCCTCGAGGTTCGACGAACCCGAGAAACCTGCGATGTAGGCGGCGCGCGCCGCGGCGACGGCCGACATCTCGTGGGTGCGCCGCGAGCCCATCTCGATCAGCGGTCGGCCTTCCGCCGCGCTGACCATGCGGGCGGCTGCCGAGGCGATCGCACAATCGTGGTTGTAGATCGACAGCGCCAACGTCTCCAACAGCACGCACTCGGCGAACGTGCCGTGTACCGACAACACGGGCGAGCCCGGAAAGTACAGTTCGCCTTCGCCGTAGCCGTCGACGTCGCCGGTGAACCGGTAGTCGGCCAGGTAGGCCAGGGTTTCGGCATCCAGAAACTCTGAGAGCAGCGCGAGATCGTCCTCGTCGAACCTGAACTGCGCCAAGGCATCAAGGAAACGGCCCGTGCCTGCGACGATGCCGTAGCGCCTTCCCTCTGGAAGGCGGCGCGCGAAGACCTCGAACGTGGTCCGTCGGTGGGCGGTGCCATCACGCAGTGCCGCCGCGAGCATCGTCAGCTCGTACTTGTCGGTGAGCAGGGCCGTCGTCGCGTGCCTCTCGCGGCAGCGCTCGTCGGAAGCTGCATGCTCCTCGCGCGAGCGCTCGTCGGAAGTCACACCGGCAACCGTAGCCGTTCAGAGTGTCGGCGAGCGCCCGTCTATTCTTGGCGGCATGGTTACGCCGGCGCGAACCCAGCCAGGGACTCGCGAGGAACGTGATGTGGAGGTCGTCGAGGCGACCGACAGTCCTTGGGTGACCCTGGTGTGGGACGATCCGGTGAACCTGATGTCGTACGTGACCTACGTGTTCCAGAAGCTGTTCGGCTACAGCGAACCGCACGCCACGAAGCTCATGCTCCAGGTGCACGAGGAGGGCAAGGCCGTGGTGTCGGCGGGAAGTCGGGAGTCCATGGAAATCGACGTCACCAAACTGCATGCGGCGGGCCTCTGGGCCACGATGCAGCAGGATCGCTGAGCCCGGTACCTGGCGTGCGCAAGTGGAAGCGTGTGGAAACCGCTCAGGGAACCCGCTTTCGGTCTGCGCTCGCGGCGCACGAGGCGACGTTGCTGCAGAGCTTGGTCAACTCGTTGATGGACATGCTGGTCGATCGCGAGAACTCTTCTCCCACAGACGAACTCGAAGAGCTCACCGGAATGCGCACCGGCCACTCGAAACCGCCAGACGATGACACGATGTTGCGCTTGCTGCCCAACTTCTTCCGGCCGCAGCACGACCATCCGGCAGGTTCCGGGACCGCCGAGAGTCTCAACAGCGCGCTCCGCAGTCTGCACGAACCCGACATCATCGAGGCGAAACGACATGCGGGCCAACGACTGTTGGATACGTTGCCATCCGGCGGTGGCAGGTTCGAGATCGCCGAGGACGACGCGCACTGCTGGGCTGCGTGCGTCAACGACATCCGGCTGGCGTTGGGCACGATGCTCGAGATCGGCCCGGACGGACCGGACCGTCTGCCCGCCGAGCATCCGATGGCAGGGCACCTCGACGTGTACCAGTGGCTGACCGTGCTGCAGGAGTACCTGGTGCTCGGCCTGATGGGCAAGAAGTAGACGTGAACGCCGGCTCGATCACCGACGTGTCGGGCATCCTCGTCGGACACCACCACCGGCTGGATCCCGATGCGACGTTGGGCACGGGGTGGGCCTGCGGCACCACGGTCGTCCTGGTCCCGCCGGGCACGACCGGTGCCGTCGATGTCCGCGGTGGGGCCCCCGGCACCAGGGAGACCGATCTCCTCGACCCGGCCAACAGCGTGCGCTACGTCGACGCCGTCGTGCTGACCGGTGGCAGCGCCTACGGTCTTGCCGCCGCCGACGGTGTCATGCAGTGGCTGGAGCAGCACGACCGCGGCGTGGTGATGGACGGCGGTCTGGTCCCGATCGTGCCTGCTGCGGTGATCTTCGACCTCCCCGTCGGCGGTTGGCAGTGTCGCCCGACCGCCGAATTCGGGGTCGCGGCGGCCAACGCGGCAGGCGTGGAGGTGCCGGTCGGCAACGTCGGCGCGGGCGTCGGTGCGCGGGCAGGCGTGCTCAAGGGGGGCCTCGGCACGGCGTCGGTGACGCTGCACGACATCGGCGTCACCGTCGGTGCCATCGTCGCGGTGAACTCGGCGGGCAACATCGCCGATCCACGGACCGGGTTGCCGTGGATGGCCGATCTGATGGCGGAGCTGGGTCTGACCGCGCCGCCCGCCGATCAGATCGCGGCCTTCGCCGAGCGCGACGCCGAACTGTCGCCGCTGAACACCACCATCGCCGTCGTCGCCACCGACGCGGCGCTCAGCAAGGCGGCTTGCAAGCGTATCGCCGTCGCGGCTCAGGACGGTTTGGCGCGCACCATCCGGCCCGCGCACACCCCGCTGGACGGTGACACCGTGTTCGCGCTGTCCACCGGCGCAGTCGAGATCGCGCCGGCGTCCGACACGCCTGCGGCGATGTCCCCGGAGACCAAGCTGACGACTGCGGTCGGGGCGGCCGCCGCGGACTGTCTGGCCCGTGCGGTGATGGCGGGGGTGTTGGCCGCCGAGTCGGTGGCCGGAATACCGACATACCGTGACATGTTGCCCGGAGCGTTCGCCAACGTGACGGCGAGCGAACCGACGGTGGAATACCGGGAAGGATCGCACCGACGTGCTGACGATTCGACGTGACCTGGTGGACGCCATGGTCGGTCATGCGCGCGCCGATCACCCCGACGAGGCGTGCGGAGTGATCGCCGGGCCCGAGGGATCCGACCGGCCGGAGCGCTTCATCGCGATGGACAACGCAGAGCGGTCGCCGACGTTCTACCGGTTCGACTCCGGTGAGCAGCTGAAGGTCTGGCGCTCCATGGAAGAGGCAGGGGACGGCCCCATAGTCATCTACCACTCGCACACCGCGACCGAGGCGTATCCCAGCCGTACCGACATCAGCTACGCCTCTGAACCCGACGCCCACTACGTCCTCGTCTCGACGCGCGACCCGGAAGAGCACGAGCTGCGCAGCTACCGCATCGTCGATGGCGTCGTCGCCGAGGAACCCGTCACCATCGTCGATCAGTACTAGAGCGAGAAGAGAGCCAGCCCATGAGTGTCATCGTCTCCATCCCCACCATCCTGCGCACCCACACCGGCGGCGAGAAACGCGTGAACGCCGTCGGTGACACGCTGCAGGCGGTCATCACCGACCTCGAATCCAACTACTCCGGCATCACCGAGCGGATCGTGGACGGGGACAAGCTGCATCGCTTCGTCAACGTCTACGTCAACGACGAGGACGTGCGGTTCTCGGGCGGATTGGCGACGGAGATCTCCGACGGCGACTCGGTGACGATCCTGCCCGCCGTCGCCGGCGGGTAGGTAGGAGGCGTTCGGTGAGGTTCGACTCACTGCTCCATGCGCTGGGTAACACGCCCATGGTCGGGTTGCAGAAGCTCTCGCCGCAGTGGGACGACTCCGTAGACGACGCGGACACCCCGCACGTGCGCCTGTGGGCAAAACTGGAAGACCGCAACCCCACGGGCTCGATCAAGGACCGGCCCGCGCTGCGGATGATCGAGCAGGCCGAGCGGGACGGACTGCTCCACCCGGGGGCGACGATCATGGAGCCGACGAGCGGCAACACCGGGATCTCCATGGCGATGGCTGCGCTGATCAAGGGCTACCGGATGGTCTGCGTGATGCCGGAGAACACCTCGATCGAACGGCGTCAGTTGCTGGAGCTGTACGGCGCGAAGATCATCTACTCGCCTGCCGAGGGTGGCTCGAACACCGCGGTGGCGATGGCACGGCAGTTGGCCGACGAGCATCCGGAATGGGTGATGCTCTATCAGTACGGCAACCCGGCCAACGCGGCCGCACACTACGAGGGCACCGGACCGGAGATCCTCGCCGACCTACCCGAGATCACGCACTTCGTCGGCGGCCTTGGCACCACTGGCACGTTGATGGGGACCGGGCGGTTCCTGCGCGAACACGTGCCTGGCGTTCAGATCGTCGCCGCCGAGCCGCGCTACGGCGAGGGGGTTTACGCGCTGCGCAACATCGACGAGGGCTTCGTCCCCGAGTTGTACGACCCCGAGGTCCTGACGACGCGCTACTCCGTCGGCTCGTACGACGCCGTGAAGCGCACCCGCGAGCTGGTTCAGGTCGAGGGCATCTTCGCGGGCATCTCGACGGGCGCGATCCTGCACGCGGCACTCGGCATGGCCACCAAGGCCCGCAAGGCGGGCGAGCGTGCCGACATCGCGTTCATCGTGTGCGATGCCGGTTGGAAGTATCTGTCGACCGGCGCATACGCCGGTAGCCTTGATGACGCAGAGGACGCGTTGGAGGGACAACTATGGGCATGAGCGGCACGCGGCGAGAAGCGGAGCGGGATCGCCCATGAGCACGCTTGCGCCAACACCTGCCGCGAAGAAGCGGCCCGGATGGATGCTGGGCGGAGCCACCATCGTCAGCTTCGTCGCTCTGCTCTACGTCATCGAGGCCATCGATCAGGTGTCCGGCAGTCGACTGGAGCAGGACGGCATTCGGCCGCTCGAGGCGGACGGGCTGTGGGGCATTCTCTGGGCGCCGCTGTTGCATGCCAACTGGGCACACCTGGTCGCGAACACCATTCCCGCGTTGGTGCTCGGCTTTCTGGTGTCGCTGGCCGGGATGTCCCGGTTCGTCTATGCCACCGTCATCGTGTGGATTCTCGGGGGGCTCGGCACGTGGCTCATCGGCAACCTCGGTGCGCCCAACGGTGTGGAGACGAACCACATCGGGGCCTCCGGACTGATCTTCGGCTGGCTCACGTTTCTGATCGTGTTCGGATTCTTCACGCGCCACGCCTGGCAGATCGTCGTGGGAATCCTCGTCTTCGTCGTCTATGGCGGCGTCCTGTGGGGCGCGCTGCCCGGCACGTTCGGAGTGTCGTGGC
Organism: Mycobacterium sp.; assembly: GCA_025965555.1. Classification (GTDB taxonomy): domain Bacteria; phylum Actinomycetota; class Actinomycetes; order Mycobacteriales; family Mycobacteriaceae; genus Mycobacterium. The sequence continues at coordinate 443 of JAOPWT010000370.1, read as the reverse complement.
AGGGGCACCTGTGCGGTGGGATCGCAGGCGTCATCGCCGCGTACCTGCTTTCGGGACCCGAACGCAAGGCACGGGCCAAGCGCAAGCTCGGGGCGACGCCGCAACTCTCGATCTGAGCGTTCGGCCGCTTTGCTGAACTGAGGCGTTCGCCACATTCAGCCCATGGTGCGCGCAAGGTCTCAATCGGTGTCACCCCAGGTCATGGGTCACAAAATGACCACATCATGAATCTCAGCGCGAAATGCGGTGATGTTTTCGTCACGCGCTTATCGGGCATGGCAAGCTGGTGGGCGTGCGAATCACCGTACTGGGCTGTTCCGGTAGCGTCACCGGGCCAGATTCGCCTGCTTCGGGCTACCTGGTAACGGCTCCGGACACTCCTCCGCTGGCCGTCGACTTCGGCGGCGGCGTGCTCGGCGCGCTGCAGCCACACGCCGATCCGG
>JAOPWT010000369.1 GCA_025965555.1 Mycobacterium sp. | reverse complement strand
GCGAGGTCCTCGATGACGTAGAGGCCGCCGGGGCGCACGTGGGGGAACAAGGCTTTGAAGGACGTGATGATGTGGTGGCTGATGTGGCTGCCGTCATCGATGACGATGTCGAACGGCCCGAATTCTTGGGCGATGGAGTCAAGCAATCGTGGATCTCCCGCGTCACCTTGCAAGACGTTCAGCCGGGTCTCCACGACGCCGTTCTTCGGGAAGATGTCCATTCCGTAGATCAGCCCTCGCCGGAAGTAGTGCTTCCACATGCGCAGCGATTCACCGCCGGCATCGGGTGAGTCATAGCCGCCTATTCCGATCTCGAGCACCTTCACCGCTTGCTGGCGGTACGGCTCGAAGTACTTCTGGTAGTGCGGCGTGTACCAGCGTCCGCCCCACTTGTCCGAGCCAAATCTGACCGCCAGGTCGGTTACATCCATGGGGCGCTGCGACATTGCGCTGACGATCTGCCGCACCCCGGCTGCAATCGCCGGGGAGTATTCCTCATCGGAGAGCTCCCTTGCGAAGAGTTCGCGCGTCGCACCGTGCGGTCCTGTCGGACCATAGAGCTCCCGCAGCAAGTCGACGAGGTCCTGGCGGACAGTGGCGGAAGCCTCTGTGTCCCAACCTTTCTCCACATATGGATCACCGTCGCCCAGCGTCAGGAGATGGCCAAGGCGTTCTCCACCGAAGCCGAGATCACACTGAACGACCAACGTGCGCCCCGGCGCGTACAGCAGCGCGGCGCGGGAGGCCACCTCCGCCAGCAGCACCTCGGCGACGTCAGCCGGCCCGATCTCGGCCACGCGAGCTGAAATCTCCGAGTCCGGCAAACTGGCGGCCCGCAGAATCTCTTCGATCAATGGCGTCTCGGTTGACATCGGTGCATTAACCCCCGCATAGAGGAATTGAAGTCCAGGCTCGCGCACAGTACCACCGGCCTTCACCGATTGAACGCAGTTGAGAAAACATCACTTACGCGCACCGTCGATCATCGATGACGGGCCGGGGCAACGGTCCAGTAGCCTTGTCGAGCCAGTGATTTCGGCGTTGCCCGGTGCGCTCGCACACCAATCTCATGACCAGCTCTTGGCACGGAGCAGGCGCGGTCCGGTCTTGATTTCAGACGGTGGTCGCCAATTCTGCAGTAGACCATCCACGTGCGTTGGCGGCCCAGTAGGCTTCACGCGTGAACCACGTGGCGGTAACGCTGGCCGAGCAGCCAGATCTGCGGGAGCAAGCGATTCCGGATGCCGACATCTGGCCGGAGTTCAATCTTCAAGGCGAGACGTATCTCCGGTTGTGGCCACGACTGACCGAAGATCTGCCCGAGTTCCAGTTCGCGATGTGCGATGAGCAGACTGGCAAAGTGGTCGCCGAGGCGCACACGGTGCCGTGTTGGTGGGACGGCACCATGGCCGGACTGTCCGACGGCATCGACGCGACGATCGCCGACGCGTTCGACCGGCTGGAGACTGGTCGACCCTTCAACGCCCTGTGCGCCATCGCGGCAGAGATTCCCAAGGGCGGCAGGGGAACTGGTTTGGCCGCCGAGATCCTCAAGGCGATGGGGTCGATTGCCACCCGACACGGGTTCGAGCACCTGATCGCGCCGGTCCGTCCGACGTGGAAGGACCGCTACCCGATCACGCCGATCGACCGATACATGACATGGCGCCGTGAGGATGGGTCCCTGTTCGATCCATGGTTGCGCTTGCACGAACGCATCGGCGCGCGCATTGGGCCTGCGATGCACGGGTCATATCGCATCGCTGGGACGGTCGCGGATTGGGAGTCCTGGCTCGGGATGGCGTTGCCCGAGTCGGGTGACTACGTGTTCCCGGGCGGGCTGTCTCCTCTTTCCGTCGACCGGCAGGCGGACACCGGCACGTATTTGGAGCCCAACGTGTGGATGGTGCATGACTTGTCTTCACTGGCGAATTACCAAGTGGCCGCTGGTTGATTCGGAAACCACTCCCCCTCACCCTCGCCCATCGGGCGAGGGCGCGATGCTCTGCTCGAAACGAAACACGTTGTCGGGGTCGTACTTCGCCTTGATCGTGCGCAAGCGATCGACGTTCGGCCCCCAGTAGGCGGTCTCCCAGTCTGCGAGACCTGCATGAGGCACGTTGACGTATGCGCCGTTCACGTATGGAGCCAGCGCCTCGCTGAAGTCGGCGATCCAGTCCACGCATTGCGGAGTCAGAGGATCGGCACCGGCCGACGCAGCTCGCGACTTTCCGCGGCGAGGGCCCCAGCCGGCACCCGGCTCGGCGTAGAACAGGGCATTGCGGTGTGCGAACGCTGATCCGCCGGACGGCTCACTCCCAATTACGGCTCCGCCGAAGGCATTCGTGAAGTAGTTGCAGTCCGGAGAGGGCGCCGCGGCCATGAACGAGCAGACGATGCCGATCGCTTCGGCAGGGAACGGGTCGGAGATGAACTGGGAGGTGAACTTCCAGTTCTCGGGCTCCTCGGGTGTCGGTATCTGAAATCCGGCGTACGTGTCGGCCCAGTTCGCTTCCGTCATCGAAACGTCGGGGGTTCCGACCGACAGGATCG
>JAOPWT010000348.1 GCA_025965555.1 Mycobacterium sp. | reverse complement strand
TGGGGGTAACCCACGTTCGGCGCAGGGGTGGGTCCGCTTAGGGCAGCCCTGGCTCCGCGCCCCGAACGATGGCGCGTCGATGAGCGGCATCGACGTCAGTACAGGTAGATCGCGAGGATCGACATCCACAGGATGACGAGCCAGGCGTCGGTGGACAGTTGGAGCCAGCGCGGCGCGGTCCGCACCTCCATGAAGGTCCGGATGATCAAGCGGCCCTTGATCAGTCCCAGAAGGACGACGGCGACGGTGATGGAAACACTCGCGACCGCCGTCCCGTCGCCGCGATGCCCCGGCGCCAACCACCACGAACCGATCGTGATCGCGCACAGCAGCACCCACACCAGCGTCGTCTTGCGACTGTCGGCCTTCAGCAGTGAGCTGGGGTTCGTCATAGCGTCACCTCATTACGTAGAGCAGGCCGAAGATCACGATCCAGAGCAGATCCACCATGTGCCAGTAGACCGCGCCGGATTCGACCATGGACATCCGCCTGCGTCGGGGGTTGCGAAGTTCGCGCACGACGACACCCAAGATGACCAGACCCAGAAAGACATGGAACAGGTGAACCCCGGTGAGCATGAAATAGAACATGAAGAAGTCGTTGCTCGGAAGTGTGAAGCCGTTGGCGATCTCGACCGACCATTCGTAGGCCTTGATGAGGATGAAGGAGACCCCGCAGAGGCCACCGAGATACGTCAGAAATCGTGCGCGGTCGTAGTGGCCGGCGCGGGCGGCGAGCACGCTGTGCGCGATGAACAGCGAGCTGGTGAGCAGCACAAGGGTGTTGACGACCCCGACGGTGATGTCGAGATGTTGCTGTGCGGCCAGGAATTCGGTGCGCTTCATGGTGCGGTAGATCATGAAGATGAGGAAGTACGTGCCGAAGATGACGAGATCGCCGAGCACCATGACCCACATGTGCGAGTCGGCTGGGGTGTGTTTCACGCGTCGCGCCGTGACGTCGTCGGGGTGCGGCATCGTCGCATTCGTCATGGCAGCGGGGCTTCGTCAGAGGGCTGAAGCTCGGTGGCCTTCTTGAGGAAGGTGATGACGCAGCAGAGCCAGATGCCGAAGACGACCGTTCCCATGTAGAACGAGATCGATCCGTTCCACGCGAAGGCTCCTGCCTTTGAAATGAAGACCGGTACGGCGAGGATCTCGGTGACGATCTGCCAGATGGATACGTAGGCAAGCCATTTGGGGAAGATGCCGCTCTTGTCGTACAGGATTGCCACGGCGAAGACGAAGTAGGCGGCGGAGAAACAGCCCAGCGAGCCGACATAGGACAGCAGTCCGAGATCGTAGAGCAGCGCCAAGATTTCGGGATCGCGTCCGTTGCGGAAGGTCGCGGCCAGGAAGCAGAATGCGACGAGGAGGCAGCCGGGCAGTGCTCCGACGGCCATCGAAGCCAGGTAGCCGTAGGCGAATACCGACCCGACGGTCATCCGCTTCATGTGGAACACGACGATCCCGTTCGACACTCCGGCGCCGCCGACGACGAGAATCAGAAGTGTGAAGCCGATCTGGATGGTCGTGCCGTGGACCGCAAAGAACTCCACCTTCTGTGCGGTCGTGATGTCCGGCCGCGGTGGCGGCATCACCTTGGCCAACGCGAAGAAGATCACGCCGAACAACGTGTAGAAGGCAGGCACGATCCAGAAGACGATCCAGACGTCGCGCTTGCCTGCTCGGCGTACCCCGTCGGTGGCAGTGGGCGCGGAGTCGGATTCCGCCGCCGTTGACGCGGTGCTTCTCACCGCGTCACACCATCCTCGACGGCCTGGCGCTGCAGTGCCGACCGAAGCACGAAGAACATCACGACGATGAAGGCGCCGAACGCTATGTTGCGCAGCCAGAATGACGCCACGCCGTCCCAGGCCAGCGGACCGGTCTTGAAGACTGCGGCGCCGGCCGCAGGCGTCATCGCGATCGCGGTGGCGATGGCGTAATGCCCAACCCAGCGGGGAAACACCGGGCGGTAGCCGTTGTCGAAGTAGACCGCCAGCCCGAGAAGCAGGCATTGGGCGACGACCATGCCGACCGGCGCGATGAACGTGATCCAGGCCAGGTCGTTGAGCAACTGCGTCAATTCAGGACGGCGATCCGGCCGGAAGGCCGCGACCAGGAAGAAGATGTCTGCAAGAGCGAATAGTGTTGCGCCGCTTACCGCTGCGGTCAGGTAGCTGTATGCGAAGACGTGGCTTTGCGTGGCCATCCGCTTCATCTGAACCACGATCACCATGAAGAACGGGACGAGCATGATGCCGACCAAGTTGAAGGTGATCATGCTGAACCAGACCATCGCGGTGTGGTCCCGGTAGAACTGCGCCACCTGGTCGGCCGTCATGGTGGGCGACATTGGCGGGAAGAAGCCGGGGAACGCGACGAAGGCCACCAGCAGGACCACGCCGACGACGGGCGCCGCCCACAGGCAGATGAGCTGGGTCTGAATGTTGGCGGTCTTGGGAAGGTCTTCCGCCTCGGCGAGAATCTGCATCCAACCCCCTCTGTGGGCAAGTAGCCGATCGGCTAGTAATCGACGATACACGGGTCCGCGCATCCGATCGGTGTTTCAGCGGAGCTAAGCACTTTGGATAATGCCCCACCGCTGAGAATGCGGTTCTCCGATTTCGATAGTGCCCGTATCGTCTGACCCGTGGAGTTCGAGCGCAATTCCGTCGTCATCGATGGACTCGTCACCGGTTACCTCGAGGCCGGGGTCGGCGATTCCGTCATCCTGCTTCACGGCGGTGAGTTCGGCGCGAGTGCGGAACTCGGCTGGGAGCGCACCATTGCGGCACTGGCCGCGCGTCATCGGGTGCTGGCGCCGGACATGTTGGGCTACGGAGAATCCGCGAAGGTCATCGACTTCGTGGACGGCCGCGGCATGCGTATCCGACATGTGTCCAGCTTCTGCCGTGCGATGGACGTCGACTCGGCCCACTTCGTCGGCAATTCGATGGGCGCCGTCAACCTGCTGGCCGACACCACCTCGACGGCTCCGGTGCTGCCGGTTCGGAGCCTGACGCTGATCTGCGGCGGCGGCGAGATTCAACGCAGCGAACATGCCAGTGCGCTCTTCGACTACGACGGATCCGTCGAGGCCATGCGCCGCATCGTCACAGCGCTCTTCTTCGATCCCGGCTATGCCGCGGACGGCGAATACGTCGCGCGGCGTCACGAGTCCAGCACGGCGCCGGGCGCGTGGGAGGCCATCGCCGCCGCGCGCTTCCGCAGACCGGGCGAGGACCCGCCGCCCACGCCATCGATGACGCGTTCCTACGAGCGCATCACCGTGCCCACGTTGGTCATCGAGGGTGCGGGGGACAAGCTGTTGCCGACGGGGTGGGCCGCCGACATCGCCGGCCGCATCAAGAGTGCCCGCTCGGCGGTGGTCGATGCGGCGGGACACTGCCCACAGATCGAAAGACCAGAAGTCGTCAACGACTTGCTGCTCGAATTCTTCGAAGGAGTCTCTGCGTCATGAGTGGTGAACTGACCGGCAAGGTCGCGATCGTGACCGGCGGTGCCTCGGGAATCGGCAGGGGCATCGTCGAGCGGTTCCTCGCCGAGGGCGCCAACGTGGTGATCGCTGACGTGCAGGACGAACTCGGTGCCGCGTTGGCCGCGGACGCGGGGCCCGATGCGCACTTCCACCACGCCGACGTGGGCGACCAGGCGCAGGTCGGCGAACTGGTCGCCACCGCAATCGAGAAGTTCGGCGGCCTGCACGTCATGGTCAACAACGCGGGGGTGTCGAGTCCACTGCGAAAGGGGCTGTTCGACGAGGACTTCGCCGAGTTCGACAAGGTGATGCGGGTCAACGTACTCGGGGTGATGGCGGGCACCCGCGACGCAGGACGGTACATGGCCGAGCATGGCGGTGGGTCGATCATCAACATCTCGTCGATCGGTGGGATCCTCGCCGGCGGCGGCGTATCCACCTATCGCGCGTCCAAGGCCGCGGTCATCCAGTTCACCAAGTCAGCGGCAATCGGGTTGGCGGACTACGACATTCGGGTCAACTGCATCGCTCCGGGGAACATCCCCACCCAGATACTCGCGAAGTCGGCAACGGGTGAGGACCGCGACCGCCTCGAGGCATTCGAAGCGCGGATCCGTCAGACGATGCGCGACGACCGGCCGTTGAAACGCGAGGGTACGGCTGACGACGTCGCCGAGGCGGTGCTCTACTTCGCCACCGACCGGTCGCGGTATGTCACCGGGACGGTATTGCCGGTCGACGGCGGCACGGTGGCAGGCAAGGTCATGCCGCCCCGGAAGCCCAAGCCGGAGTCCTGACCGTGCTCGCCGACCACCGCCAGCAGCGTCCGGTAGTCAAGTTAAATCAATCGCTTGACTTAATTCAGCGACCCGCGTTGACTGGGGTGGTGACCGCAGCCCGGCCATTGCGCACCGAGCGCGCCAGCACCACACGCGAGGCGATCCTCACCGCCGCCGAACGGCTCTACGCCGAACACGGCGTCTATGCCGTGTCCAACCGTCAGGTGAGCGAAGCCGCGGGACAAGGCAACAATGCTGCCGTCGGGTACCACTTCGGCACCAAGACGGACCTCGTCCGCGCCATCGAGGAGCGCCACCGCGCACCCATCGAGGCGCACCGGGAACGCCTGGTGGCGCAGGTCGATCGGGACGCGGACATGCGCGCGTGGGTGTCGTGTCTGGTGCGCCCACTGACCGACCATCTCGCCGATCTCGGCAACCCGACCTGGTATGCGCGATTCGCCGCCCAAGCCATGACCGATCCCGCCTACCACGGCTTCGTCGTCAAGGATGCGTTGAGTTCGTCATCGCTCGTCCAGGTGGTCGACGGCATCAATCGGTGCCTTCCCGAGCTGCCGCTCGACGTCAGGTTCGACCGCAACATCATGGCGCGAAACCTGTTGATGCACAGCTGTGCCGATCGGGAACGCGCGTTGGCCAAGGGCGCCGCCGTGGCGAGCCGAACGTCGTGGCAGGCCGCCGGTACGGGGCTCATCGACGCCATCGTCGGCATGTGGCTCGCGCCGGTGAGCCCGCACCCTCGCGACGGCGCCTCGTGAAGGTGACAGTGGATCGGGACGCCTGCGTCTCGTCCGGAATGTGCGTGATGAACGCGCCCGAGGTCTTCGACCAGGACGACGCCGAGGGCGTCGTCGTCCTCCTCGTCGAGGAACCAGGCGCCGAGCTCGCCGAAGACACCCGCAAGGCCGCGGCCGCTTGCCCTGCGCTGGCCATCCACCTCGAGGAATGACGGAGTATTCGATGTCAGAAACGCTTGCTGCCGACAAGGTTTCGGCCGACGTGCCCGAGTATCCAATGGAGCGCGCGGCGCGCTGCCCGTTCTCGCCGCCGCAGGAAATGCTCGAGATGGGCCAGGTCAAGCCGCTGTCGCGGGTTCGCATCTGGAACGGCACCACACCGTGGCTGATCACCGGTCACGAGGTCGCGCGGGCACTGTTCGCCGACTCGCGCGTCAGCGTCGACGATCGGATCGAGGGCTTCCCGCATTGGAACGAGCACATGCTGTCCACGGTCGACAAACGACCGCGGTCGGTGTTCACCTCCGACGCCGAGGAGCACACCCGCTTTCGTCGGATGCTCTCGAAGCCGTTCACGTTCAAGCGCGTCGAGGGCCTGCGCTCGACCATCCAGAACGTCACCGACGAGTGCATCGACGCGATCCTGGCAGGCCCGCAGCCCGCCGACATCGTGTCGAAGCTTGCACTGCCGGTCCCCACCAAGGTGATCAGCGACATGCTGGGCGTCCCTTACGAAGACCACGAGTTCTTCCAGCATCACGCCAACGTCGGCCTGGCCCGCTACGCGTCGGCGGAGGACGGTCAAAAGGGGGCCATGAGCCTTCACAAGTATCTGATCAACCTCGTCGAGACCAAGATGGCGAACCCCGCCGAGGACGCGGTGTCCGACCTCGCGGAACGCGTTACGGCGGGCGAGATCAGCGTGAAGGAAGCCGCGCAGCTGGGCACCGGGTTGCTCATCGCAGGCCACGAGACCACCGCCAACATGATCGGCATCGGCGTGCTGGCTCTGCTCGAGAACCCCGAACAGGCTGCGCTGCTTCGCGATTCCGACGATCCCAAGTTCGTCGCCAACGCGGCCGAGGAACTGATGCGCTACCTGTCGATCATCCAGAACGGGCAGCGGCGGGTCGCAGTCGAGGACATCGAGATCGGTGGCGAGACCATCCGCGCCGGCGAGGGCATCATCATCGACCTGGCGCCTGCGAATTGGGACGCCAGCGCCTACCCGAACCCCGACAAGCTGGACTTCGCGCGCGATGCCGGCCAGGAGCTCGGCTTCGGTTACGGCCGCCACCAATGCGTTGGGCAGCAGCTGGCCCGTGCCGAACTGCAGATCGTGTTCCAGACGCTGCTGCGGCGCATTCCGACCCTGAAGCTGGCGATCCCGTTCGACGAGGTGCCGTTCAAACACGACCGGCTCGCCTACGGGGTCTACGACCTGCCGGTCACCTGGTAGCTCGCCGCCCCACCCCTCTTGCCGCACAGCCCGATTGGAGTGTCAACGATGTCAGCCCCAACGACCACCCTGTATCCGCCCGAAGGATGGGGCGCGCCGAAGGATCGGCACGGTCATGCCGCAGGCGTCACCGTTGGACTGCCTGCTGGAACCGAGGTGTTCTCGGCGGACAACCACATCTCAGTGGCCGAGGACATCTTCTTCGAACGCTTCCCCGATGATCTGAAGGGGCACGCGCCCCGGATCTGGTACGAGGACGGCGCGTACATGGTTGGCGTCAACGGCCGGTCCTTCGTGGCCGGCGACTTCGGTCGGGTACTGATGCAGTATGACGACCTGGCGGGCGCCGCCACCAACAACATCGAGGCCCGCATCCGCGAGCTCGCCGAAGACGGCATCCAGAAGGAGCTGGCCTTTCCGAACGCCGTGCTGGCGCTGTTCCACTACCCGGACAAGGCACTGCGCGAGCGCGTGTTCCGGATCTACAACGAGCACATCGCCGAACTACAGGAAAAGTCGAACGGCCGCTTCTTCGGCGTTGGGCTGATCAACTGGTGGGATCCAAAGGGCACCCGCAGCACGCTGGCGGAGCTGAAGTCGTTGGGACTCAAGACGTTCCTGATGCCGCTGAACCCGGGTAAGGACGACGAGGGCAAGATCTACGATTACGGCAGCGCTTCGATGGACCCGGTGTGGGACGAAATCGAGGAATCCGGGCTACCGGTCACCCACCACATCGGCGAGACGCCACCGAAGACGCCGTGTGAGAACAACAGCGTCGTGGTCGGCATGATGATCAACGTCGATTCGTTCCGCGAACAGTTCGCCAAGTACGTCTTCTCCGGCATCCTGGACCGGCACCCGAAGCTGCGGATCGGCTGGTTCGAAGGTGGAATTGCCTGGGTGCCAACGGCTCTGCAGGATGCCGAGCACCTCTTGGCCTCTTACCGCCACATGTTCAACCATCAGCTCGAGCACGACGTGCGTTACTACTGGAACAACCACATGAGCGCATCGTTCATGGTCGACCCACTGGGGTTGCGCCTGATCGATCAGATCGGCGTCGACAGGGTGATGTGGTCATCGGACTATCCGCACAACGAGAGCACGTTCGGGTATTCCGAGAAGTCACTGGCAGCCGTGGTCGAAGCGGTCGGGCCCGAGGACGCGGTCAAGATCGTCAGCACCAACATCAAGAACTTCCTGGGGGTTTCGTGACGACCTTCGCCACCGACACCTCCCGGTTCGACATCCCGGAACTGCCGGACCGCACCAGGATGTACCGCGAGTGCGGAGTGCGACTGCGCAACTCCATGAAGGAAAAGGGCGTCGACGCGCTGGTGCTGCTCGGCAACGGCAACGTCGTCTACGCGACGGGCGCCAGTTGGCCTCTGCTCGACGCGGGGCTGTCACACGTCGAGAGGCCCGTCGCCGTCGTGCTCGCCGACGATGAACACCCTCACCTGTACATGCCGTTCCGTGAGGGAAGCGCATTCGACTCCGAACTGCCCGCCGATCACGTCCACGGCCCCCTCTACCTCGAATTCGACGAGGGCGTAGAGAGTTTCGCCAAGGTGCTGGCTGGACTGGTGCGACCGGGTGCCAGCGTGGCGGTCGACGAACTGACCGGTGCCATGCGGCGGGCCACGAAGCTGCTGTTCCCCGCGGGGCCGCCGTCGGATGCCGCCTTGGTGGTCGGACCCGCGAAACTGGTCAAGACCGTCGACCAGATCTCCTGCATCCGAAAGGCCTGTCGCATCACCGAGCAGGCCGCCGCCGACGTGCAGCGCTCACTTGCTCGAGGGGTGCGCCAGATCGATCTGTCCGCCGCGTTCGTCCGCCGCGCCTTCGAACTGGGCGCCACCGCGAACATGCTGGAGGCCATCTGGCAGGTGATGCCCAGTACCAAGGCGAGTGGCGCAGTCTGGACCACCACGGGTGATCTCGCCCTGCCGCTACTGACCACCGAGAAGGAACTGCAGAGGGGTGACGTGCTGTGGACGGACGTCAGCATCACCTACGAGGGGTACTGCTCCGACTTCGGCCGCACGTGGCTGGTGGGGGAGGAACCGTCGTCCCGGCAGCAGGCCCAGTTCGCCAAGTGGCGAGAGATCCTCGACGCGGTGCTGGCCGTCACCAAGGCCGGTGCCACTTCGGGTGACCTGGCCCGCGCGGCGATCGCCGCCAACGGTGGTGCGAAGCCGTGGTTGCCGCACTTCTACCTGGGCCACAGCATCGGCACCAACGCCGCCGAAATGCCGATGATCGGAACGGATCTCGGCGAGCAGTTCGACGACAACTTCGTCTTCCCCGCCGGGATGGTCCTGGTACTGGAGCCGGTCGTCTGGGAGGACGGCACCGGCGGATATCGAAGCGAGGAAATCGTGTACATCACCGAAGACGCCGCGACGTCCATCACCGACTATCCCTACGCACCGTACGGGGCGGCTTGATGAGTACTGAAATCCTGGCCGACGACCTGGTCCTGCGGACGGGTAGGCGCGAGCGTGCGCTGGCCCAGATGAAGGCGAACGACCTCGACGTCCTGGTGCTCGGCCGCCAGGCCAACGTCCGGTACGTGACAGGGGCGCCGCAGCTCTGGGTGGCTGGGACCCGACCGTTCGCGCCGATCTGCGTGTTGGTGCGTGCGACCGGCGAGATTCACCTCAACAGCAGCTGGGATGAGGGCATCCCCGAGGAGATCGGACACGACCACCTCTACGGCCTGGCGTGGAACCCGATGACGAACATCGAGGTGCTCAAGAACATCGACGGCGCCGCCACCGCGCGCCGAGTGGGTACCGACGCGATGTCACCGTCGTTCGCTCAACTGCTGCCGATGGCGTTTCCCAACGCCGAGCTCGTCGACGGCGAGGCGGCGATGCGGACGGCACGACGCATCAAGACCGACGACGAGATCCGCGCGCTGCGCGGTGCGCTCCAAGTCGCCGAAGCGGGACTGACCGCGGCACAATCGGCGCTCGCCCCCGGTATCACCGAGCAGGCGTTGACCGGAATCATGCTCGAGGCGATGGCCGCGGGGGGTGTCAGTACCTCGGCCACCCAGGACGGCGCATGGATCACCTCGCGAGAGCATTCGTGGAGCGTGGGACGCCGCGACGGCCGCGTCGAGCATGGTGATCTGGTGGCCTTTGCATCGGGCGCACTGGCCGATGGGTACGTCGGTGAGGTGGGACGCACCCTTCCCGTTGGCGTCGTCAAGGGTGTCGACTCGTTGTACCGGCGCTCGAATGACCTGTCGGAAGGGCTGATTCGTGCGTGTCAGCCCGGTGCCACGGCCAGTGACCTGCTCGACGCCTATGAGGCGGCCGGGGAGTCATTGCCGCCCATGCCGGTGGCACATGGGCTGGGCCTTGGCTTCGATCCGCCGGTGATCTCGCCGGACCTGCCGCAGACCGCTGCGGAGGAGCGACTCGAGCCGGGCATGGTGCTGGCCGTCACGTCGTACGTATGGGAGGCCGGCGTCGGCGCAGTGTTCAGTCGCAACGCCGTGCTCATCACCGAGCAGGGCGCCGAGGTGCTGACGAGCAGTCCATCGGTATCGGCTACCGCCACGGCCGGAATCGGCTGAGGGAGAGGCGATGTCGAAGAGCAAGCGACCTGCCGCCGAGGACATCATCCTCTACGAGAAGGACGCGAAGGCCAAGATCGCGACCATCACGTTCAACCGGCCCGAGTTCCTCAACGCCCCAACGTCGGACGCGCGCCTGCGTTACGCCGACCTGGTGCGGGCGGCGTCCGTCGACAACGACGTCAAGGTCGTCGTGATCCGCGGCGTCGGCGACAACCTCGGCAGCGGGGCGGACCTTCCCGAGTTCATGGAGGGCGTCGACGAGCCCGAGAAACGCTTGCGGGAGCTCAAGGTCGAGGGCATGGACGTCAACTACCCGCCGAAGGGCTCATTCCGCAACGGCGCCACCATCAGCGGCTGGTACGCGAATGTCCAGGCGGGCAACCGTCCACTGCAGGAACTCAAGAAGATCAGCATCGTCGAAGCCAAGGGCTACTGCTACGGCTGGCACTTCTATCAGTGCGCCGACGCCGATCTGGTGATCTCGTCCGACGACGCGCTGTTCGGCCACCCGTCGTTCCGGTACTACGGCTGGGGCCCCCGGATGTGGACCTGGGTGCAGATGATGGGGCTGCGGAAGTTTCAGGAGATGGTGTTCACCGGTCGGCCGTTCACCGCCGAGGACATGGAGAAGTGCAACTTTCTCAACAAGGTCGTTCCGCGCGACGAACTCGAGGCCGAGACGGCAAAGTATGCGCTCGCCTGCGCCCGCAACCGCCCGGTGGACACCGTCTACATGCAGAAGGTGTTCTTCGAGATCTACAAGCAGCACCAGGGCGAGTACATGGGCAGCCTGCTGAGCGCGTTCTTCGAGTCGATGGGCAGCGGCGTCACCGCTGACAGCGCTGATGACCTCGACATGAACGAATCCATCGACACCGGCCTCGCCGCCGCGGTCAACGCCAACGACGACAAGTTCCCGCCCGACTTCCGGCTCAGCAAGAAGAACCGGAAGAAGAAGGACTAGCCGATGCTCAACGGATGCGTCGTCGTCGATCTGTCGAGCGGAATCCCTGGAGCGTACGCCACCAAGATCCTCGCCGACGGCGGCGCCGACGTCGTGAAAGTCGAGGCACCAGAGGGTGATCCGCTGCGCCACTGGTCGGCCTCGGGTGCGGCCATCGCGCCGGGTGCCGACGGCGCCCTGTTCAGCTTCCTGGCGTGCTCGAAGCAAAGCGTCGTGGTTGATCCCGACGATGCCTCCGACCTCGCGCTGGTCGACCGGTTGTTGGCCGGCGCCGACGTCGTCGTCTGGTCCCGCGGATCGCGGGTCGCGGAATCGGATTCTCTGACGCCAGGAGAGATCCACCGCCGCCACCCGCATCTGATCGTCACCGCGATCACGCCGTTCGGGCTCGACGGCCCGTGGGGGGACCGCCCGGCCACCGAGTTCACCCTGCAGGCCTGGTCGGGCGGCGCCATCGGTATCGGCCGCGGCTCACAGGACAGGGCGCCCGTACACGTCGGCGGGCAGGTGGGGGACTGGGTGTCCGGGGCCTACGCCGCCGCGATGACCCAGGCGTTCCGGATCCGGGCTCTGCGCGACGGGTACGGCGAGCTGGTCGACCTGTCGATGCTGGAGGCGCAGATCCTCTGCCTGACCTACTACCCCGTGACGTACTTCGAAATGCTCGGCAGGCCGTGGCGTACCGAACGGAAGCCGACGGTCCCCGGGGTCGCGCAGGCGCAGGACGGTCTCGTCGCGCTCGGCTGCGGCACCGCACAGCAATGGCACGACCTGTGCGCGATGTCCGGTCACGACGAGTGGATCGGCGAGGGAAGCGACCTCACGATCACGCAGCAGGCAAACCTGCACGCCGACGAGCTCTACGAGTGGCTGCGCGACCAAAAGGTCGACGCCGTCCGCGACCTCGCCTCGGCCTTCCGCATTCCCAACTCACCCGTCGGCAACGGCGAGAACGTGGCTGCGATGGATCACTTCGTCGAGCGGGGCGCATTCACGACGAACCCGCGCGACGGCTTCGTCCAGCCCGTCCACCCCTACCGGTTGAGCGGAATCGCGCTGCGCACGCCGACGGCGGCACCGCGACTCGGTGAGCACACCGCAGCTCATCGCGGCGCCACACCGGCGCCGCGCCCCGCACCCGAGGGCAACCCCCACCGGGATCGGTTGCCGTTCAGCGGCCTTCGCGTGCTGGACATGACGACCTTCTGGGCGGGCCCGTCGTGTACCCATGCCCTCGGGATGCTCGGGGCCGAACTCATTCACCTGGAGTCGACGCCTCGCCCGGACGGCACCCGCCTGATCGCGGGGATTCCCGTCACCGAGGAACAGTGGTGGGAGAAGTCGCCAATCTTCTCGGCGCTCAACACCAACAAGAAGGGCCTCACGCTCGACTTCCAGACCGATCGGGGCCGCGACCTGTTGCGGCGGTTGATCCCCACGTGCGACGTGATCGTGGAGAACTTCACGCCGCGGGTGATCGAGCAGCTCGGTCTGGACTTCGCCTCTGTTCGTGCCCTGCGCAACGACGTGATCATGGTGCGCATGCCCGGTTTCGGGCTGGACGGACCCTGGCGGGACAACCCCGCGTTCGCCTACATCATCGAGGATGCCTCCGGACTGAGTTGGCTCACCGGCTATCCCGACCGCAACCCCTACGAGCCGTACTCGGTCGGTGACCCGAACGCGGGGGTGCACGCGCTCAACGCGTTGATGCTGGCACTCGAGCATCGGCGACGCACCGGGGAAGGCGTGCTGGTCGAGGCCGCGATGGTGGATGCGGCGCTCAACATCGCCGCCGAGCAGGTGATCGAGTACTCGGCCTACGGTGCACTGCTGCAGCGCGAGGGCAACCACGGTCCCCTGGCCGCACCTCAGAACCTCTACCGGTGCGCTGACGTCGACGAGTTCGGCCGCGACGACAGCTGGATCGCCATCGCGGTGACCACGGACGAGCAGTGGACGGCGTTGCGCGACGCGATCGGACGGCCCGAGTGGGCCATGGACCCGACCTTCGCCGACGCCTCGGGACGCCGGTCCCGGCACGGCCTCATCGACGAGCGGCTGGCTCAGTGGTGCCTGCCGCAGACCGGCGACATGATCATCGAAAAGCTCTGGGCTGTCGGCATTCCCGTGGCCAAGGTGATGCAGCCGCACCGGCAGACCGAACTGCCGCAGTTGCGGCACCGACGATTCTTCGAGCACGTCGGGCATCCGGTCAACGTCGCGGCGTCACACAGCACCCTGCCGGTCACCCTGTCGAACGGACCCGACCACTTCCACCGTGCGGCCGCGCCGCTCCTTGGCGAGCACAACCACGAGCTGCTGAGCGGGCTCGGTCTGAGCTACGACGAGATCCTGGCTCTCGAGGAGGACGGTGTCATCGGCACCGCTCCCGCGGTAGGTGGCCGCCGCAGGAAGGCGGCCCGCTAAGTCGCGGCGAGTAGGCCAGGCGATGTCGTTGCGTTCCCAGAGATTCAGGACGTTGGTCGCCTCGGGCTCCATCTGCGTTCGACCACGGGCCCACGACACCCCGGATCTGCGATGACCGACGGTGTTGCCGAAACCGGTGGACGGGCCCGTTGACGGTGCTTACATGAGGGCGCGGGTCACGGTGTCGGAGGGAGGGTGAGGCGTGAGGCGACTCAACGGGATGGACGCGTACCTGCTGTACAGCGAGACGTCGAACCTGCATTCCCACACGTTGAAGGTCGCCGTCATCGACGCGGCGGGCCTTGACGGCGAGTTCGGCTTCGACGACTTCCGGACACAGGTTCGCCGTCGCCTTCACCTGCTCGGGCCGCTGCAGTACCGCCTCGTCGAGATTCCATGGCGTCTTCATCACCCGATGTGGTTGGACGGATGCGAGGTAGACCTCGATTACCACCTGCGCCGCGTGCGGGTGCCAGCTCCCGGCGGTCGCAGGGAACTCGATGCTGTCATCTCGAGGATCGCCTCGACACCATTGGATCGCACTAAACCGTTGTGGGAGTTCCACTTCGCCGAGGGTTTGCAGGGAAGTCGATTTGCCATGATCGGCAAGGTGCACCACGCCCTGGCCGACGGCGTGGCCTCGGTCAACCTGCTGGCGCGCGCGATGGACATCAGTGGTGCCGATCAGGATGAACGCGACGCCGGTGACTTCGGGGCGGTGCCGAGCTCGACCAAGCTGTTGGCCGAGGCGGGGCGTGATCACGTCCGCCAGATCGCCGAGTTGCCCGGCCTGGTGAAGGACGCGGTGACGGGGTTCGCTCGGGTGCGGCGGCGATCGCGGGAGCGCGGCGATCACCCCGATCTCGCCGAGAACTTCAGTGCGCCACCAACCTTCCTCAACCACGTGGTCGCGCAGGCTCGCTCATTCGGCAGCGCGACGGTGGCACTGGCCGACGTCAAGCAGGCTGCCAAGGCCCTGGGGGTCAGCGTGAACGACGTCGTGCTCGCGATGGCTGCCGGGGCGCTTCGTGACCTGCTGCTGTGCTACGACGGCGAGGCGGACGAACCGATCATCGCCTCGGTGCCGACCGCCACGGACAAGTCTGATCGGATCACCGGCAACGAGATCAGCGGACTGTCGGTGTCACTGCCCGTACACGTCGACGATCCACTCGAGCGCGTCCGCCTGGTGGCACTGGCGACCGGAATCGCCAAGGAGGACCACGAGATCATCGGACCCGAACTTTA
The DNA here is from genome assembly GCA_025965555.1 of Mycobacterium sp. Taxonomy (GTDB): domain Bacteria; phylum Actinomycetota; class Actinomycetes; order Mycobacteriales; family Mycobacteriaceae; genus Mycobacterium. The sequence continues at coordinate 3,854 of JAOPWT010000348.1, read as the reverse complement.
TTGCCGGATGATGACGTATCTGCCGACTGCCCTCGCGCCGGCCGCATTTCGCTGGCTGTCGAAACGCGACGTGCAGAACAAGATGATGAACGTCGCGGTGTCCAATGTCGCCGGTCCACGGGAGCGTGGCCACTTCGGTGGTGCACCGGTGACGGAGATCTACTCGACGGGTGCTGTCCACGGGAGCGCCGGTCAACATCACGGTCTGGAGTTACGTCGACCAGATGGGCATCGCGGTGTTGACCGACGACCGTACCTTCGGTGACGTCCACGAGGCCACCGGAGCACTCAGTCGGGCGCTTGCCGAAATCCGCAGCGCAGCAGGACTTTCCGCGAGTTCTGGAGCCGTGGACGGCGCACTTCCCGAAGTGATCACGCGGACTCAGTCTTGAGCACGGGACCGCAGCTCGGTTCGCAGCGGAGCCAACACGCCGGAACGCAAGTGCGTGCTCACGGTTCCGACGACGTCCCCGAGGCCGGCCACCGTTCAGCCCAGCACTGGGAAGCGTCGCTTGCGTGACAGTTCGTGCAACGCGACCTGCATGACGTGACGAACGTGCGCGTCGACCTCGTCGACGTCTGGATCCGGTCCGAACCGGTCGACCACGTCGATCGGCTCGAGCACGCGAGTGACGATCTTCGTCGGCAGCGGCAGGTTGGGCGGTATCAGCACGCTGAAGCCGAACGGAAATCCAAACGTGATCGGCAGGATGTCCATCCGCGCCTTGGTCAGGCCCAAGAGTTTGGCAAGGCCGTTGCCGCGCGTCAGGAACAGCTGGCTCTCCTGCCCGCCGATGGACACTGCAGGCACGATCGGCACGCCAGCCGCGATCGCCGTCCTGACGTAGCCGGTCCTGCCGTTGAAGTCGATGACCTTGTCGGCGGTGGTTGGGCGGTACGAGTCGTAGTCACCGCCGGGGAAGACCAACACGACTCCGCCGGAAGCTAGTGCGGCCGCGGCATTCTCGCGACTGGCTTCGATGACGCCGACCTTGGGCATCAGGTCACCCAGTGGCCCCATGACGACGCCGTAGTGGGCCAACGTGTACAGCGGCCGCTCGTCGTAGCCGAACCTGCGGTAGAAGGCGGAGCCGAACAACAGCACGTCCGGCGTGAGCATCCCACCGGAGTGGTTCGACACCACCAGCGCGCTCCCAGTGGCGGGAAACGCGTCGAGTCCGTGCATCTCGGCGCGAAACCACTTGCGAAGCAAGGGTCCAACCCGCTCGACCACTTGTCTGGTGACCGCCGGGCTGTACCCAGCCAGCTCGGGAACCTCGTCGCTGCTCACGTGGTGTCGCCGTTGACCCGAGAGCGCGCCCTACTTGAGGCAGCTGCCCGCGTCGATCGGCAGGGTGACGCCGGTCAGGTAGCGGCCCTCGTCGGAGGAGAAGAACAACACCGCATTGCTGATGTCGATCGGATCGACCCATGGGATGGGCAGGGTGTGGAACATCTGGCAGATCGGCGCCATGTCCTCGGCGCCGGGGTTCTCCAGGTCGGGACGGAACATCTTGAAGGTGCCCTCGTTGTGCAGCATCTGGGTGCTCACATGGGTGGGGTGCACGGAGTTGACGCGAATCATGTGATGGCCCAACTCCACTGCGAAGGTGCGCATCAGGCCGACGACGCCGTGCTTGGCGGCGACGTAGTGACCGGTGTGGGGGTATGCCTTCAGGCCGCCGACCGAGCTGGTCAGGATGATCGATCCGCCGTTGCCGCCGGCGATGATGTGGGGGACGGCCGCCTTGACCGTCTTCCACACGCCGGTGAGGTTGGTCCCGATCATGTCGTCCCAGTCCTCTTCGCTGGTCTGGTCCAGCGTCTCGCCACCATTGCCGATGCCTGCGTTGGCCACGATGATGTCGAGACGGCCCAACTGCTCGACGCCGCCGTCGACGGCAGCCTTCAGTGCGGCGTAGTTGCGCACGTCGACCTCGGCGGTCACGATGCGGCGGTTGAGGTTCTTGACCAGTTCGGCGGTCTCCGCAAGGTCTTCCGGAGTGGACGGTGGGATGCCGCCAGGAGCGGTGACGGGCTTGCAGACGTCGACCGCGATGATGTCTGCGCCTTCCTCGGCGAGGCGCACGGCGTGACTGCGACCCTGGCCTCGCGCCGCACCGGTGATGAACGCGACCTTGCCTTCTACCCGCCCTGCCATGTGAGTCCTCGAATCCTCGTCGATGTTCGGCGTGCTGTGCACCTGCTCAGCACTCTGTCACCGCAGGTCCCATTGTGTCAACGCCACTATCACTTCGAGGCGTTTGTACTCTTCGCTTACGAGAAGAGAACTCTCGTCACTCAAGGCGTGGCAACACGTGGGGAAGGTCCACCGTCGAGACGATGCCCGGCGCCGCCGCGCACACCCATGGCACCGCATTGACGGCGCGGTTGGCGGTGTAGGCAGGTGACACCGCTGCCATCTGTTCCAGCGGGATCGGCATGTGCAGGCTCACCTCCAGCGGTGCGTCGCCGTCGACCGAGATGTGCCAGCCGGTGCCCATGAGATCCCACCCCGGCTCGAGGTCGCCGGTGCAGTACCACGTCGCCCTGAACCGCAACAGCGTCCTGTCGTCGCGGATGCCCTCGATGGTGATGCGTTGGGCGGCAACGCTACCCGCAGCCAGCGTGCCGGCCGCGATGGTGGTTTCGTGCGTTGCCGCGGCCAACTCGCCACCGGACTCCAGCCGGTCCAGCGGCAGTCCGATGGCGTCGGCAACGAGGCGCAAAGACGGCCCGAAGCTCGACTCCAGGTAGGCGGCCCGAAACTCCTCGAATGGTCCGATCGGCTTGCCGAAGCCCATCAGATCGAACAGCAATTCTGGTGAATTGCGTTGTGACAGATCGGCATACTCGTCGATGTGGAGATGGTTCAGGTGGCGCTGAATCGAGGTGAGCACGAGAGGCACCGCTTCGGAGATGAAGCCGGGACTGCTGCCGTTGCTGTGGACCGAGGTTCCGCCTGCCTCGCAGGCGGCGGTGACCCTGGCGCGTACCTCGCGGTCCATCGACGCGGGATGGTGGAAGAGGCCACAGGTGGTGACGACGTTGGTGCCCGCGGCGAGCAACCGACAGATCTGGTCGACGTCGGGCGCGTTCGGCATGTAGAGCACGCAATCGGCGCCGATGTCCACGACGTACTCGACGTCGTCGGTGGCGATGATGCCCGTCGGTGGCAGCCCGCACAGAGCACCGGCGTCGCGTCCGGCCTTGTCCTGGCCGTGGACGTAGACGCCGGCCAGTTCCAGGTCTGGATGGCTGAGGACGCCTCGAATGCCGCGGACGCCAATGGTGCCGGTGGACCACTGAACTACCCGGTACGGCGGATTCGATTGCACTGTCCCTCAGTTCGGTATGCGCAACAGCGACTCTTGCCCATACGACGCGACCAGGATGCCGTCGTGGGTGAGGATGTCGCCACGGCCGAAGCTGCGGCCGTTGGCGAGTAGTGGGCTGTGCTGGCGCAGCAGCAGCCACTGGTCAGTGGTGAACGGCCGGTGGAACCAGATGGTGTGGCTGGTGACGGCCGACGTGAAGTGGGTTCCGTTGCCGAGTTGGCTGAGCCCGTCGAGCGGACGCAACGCAGTGCCGATCAGGGTCAGGTCGGTGGCGTACGCCGCGAGTGCTGCTGCCAGTTCGGGTTCCACGGGTGGCGATGACCCCGACGCGCTCGACGAGGAGCCGAACCTGTCAGATACGTTCAACCGGGCTCGTTCCATCGAAAGCGTCATCAACCCGAAGCGCTTGGCCCGCGGACTGTTCGGTGCGCTGACGCTACCGGGAGCCGATCGCCGCGCAATCCTGCGCGAAGTGTGGGGTGAGCTCCCGATGGAGATTTCCGCGCGCCGACACCG
>JAOPWT010000329.1 GCA_025965555.1 Mycobacterium sp. | reverse complement strand
GTTGACCAGGACGGCGGACGGATTCGAGGCGCACATGGGCACCAACCACCTCGGCCACTTCGCGTTGACATGCCTGCTCGGCGACCGCATCCGAGATCGGATCGTGGTGGTGGCGAGCACGAACTACGCGACCGCCCAGATCCACTTCGACGACCTCGACTGGCGACGACGTCGGTACAACCCGTGGGCGGCGTACGGCGAGTCCAAGCTGGCCAATCTCCTGTTCGTACGGGAGCTGGTGGCCCGCGGCAAGACGGCATACGCCTCCGATCCCGGCATGACGAACACCTCGATCACGCGCGACGGATCCGGTGCCCTGCAGTGGGCGGGCCGGGTGATCTCGCCGCACATCGCGCAAACGCCCGCCGACGGCGCTCGCTCGACCATCCAGTCGATCACCACCACGCTGCCCAACGGCACCTACCTCGCTCCACGTGGGCTGCTTCACCAGTGGGGCGCACCAAAACCCACCAAGCTCAAGGACAAGGCTCGCGACCCAGACAGTGCCCGTCGCCTGTGGGAGCTCTCCGCCCAATTGACCCGCTGCAACTGGCAGGCTCTGTCCTCGTGACGGTCGAACGCCTTCTGCCGACTGCAGATGCCGAGGACCTCATCCAGCTTGCCCGTGACGTCGCCGACAAGGTTCTCGACCCCATCGTCGACGAGCACGAGAAATCCGAGACCTATCCAGAAGGCGTCTTCGCGACCCTTGGTGAGGTCGGGTTGCTCACCCTGCCGCACCCCGAGGAGTGGGGCGGCGGGGGCCAGCCCTATGAGGTCTACCTCCAGGTGCTCGAGGAGTTGGCCGCCCGCTGGGCCGCCGTGGCGGTGGCCGTCAGCGTCCACGTGCTGTCCTGCCATCCCATGATCGCCTTCGGCACCGCCGAACAACAGCGGACGTGGCTACCCACCATGCTCAGCGGTCAGACCATCGGCGCCTACAGCCTGTCCGAGCCGCAGGCGGGTTCGGACGCAGCGGCCCTGGTGTGCAAGGCCACCGCCGTCGATGACGGCTACCGTGTCAATGGAGCCAAGGCTTGGATCACCCACGGCGGCATCGCCGACTTCTACAGCCTGTTCGCACGTACCGGCGATGGCGGACAGGGTATTTCGTGCTTTTTGGTGGACAAGGACACCCGCGGATTGAGCTTCGGCATTCCCGAACAGAAAATGGGTCTGCATGCCATACCGACGACGACGGCGCACTACGACGACGCGCTAGTGCCCACGGAGCGTCGGATCGGAGCTGAGGGGCAAGGTCTCCAGATCGCCTTCAGCGCCCTGGATTCGGGACGGCTCGGCATCGCGGCGGTGGCCGTCGGTCTAGCACAGGCCGCACTCGACGCGGCGGTCGACTATGCGCACCAGCGAACGACGTTCGGACGCAAGATCATCGACCATCAGGGACTTGGGTTTTTGTTGGCCGACATGGCGGCCGCAGTTGATTCGGCTCGCGCCACCTATGTGGACGCCGCACGGCGCCGAGACCGAGGCCTGCCGTACTCGCGAAACGCGTCGGTGGCCAAGCTCATCGCCACGGACGCGGCGATGAGGGTGACGACCGACGCCGTTCAGGTCTTCGGCGGATACGGTTACACTCGCGACTATCGGGTGGAGCGCTACATGCGCGAAGCAAAGATCACCCAGATCTTCGAGGGCACCAACCAAATTCAGCGCCTGGTCATCGGCCGATCACTTCGTCCAGGAGCACCATCATGACGCAAGAACGAGGGGTGACCTCATGACGACCGGCATCGAGTACCAACGGCCACAGTTGCGCTTGGCTCCCAGCCCCACCGCGGAGTCCCGCGCGTTCTGGACCGGCGGCCGCAATGGTGAGTTACTGATCACCCGCTGTCACGGTTGCGGGCACTTCTTCCATCCGCCGGGGCCTGCGTGCTGGCGCTGCCGCAGCGTGGACGTCGCACCGGAACCGGTGTCGGGCAAGGCCACCGTCGCGGCGTTCACGGTCAACCGCCAGACCTGGATTCCCGGCTTCGAGCCGCCCTACGTCGTCGCCATGGTCGAGTTGGATGACGAACCAGACGTCCGGCTGATCACCAACGTCGTGGGGGTACCCGTCGACGACCTCCGCGTCGGCCTGGCCGTCGAGGTCTTCTTCGAGGACTGGACTGCGCTGTCGGGCGACGAGGACAGCCGCGTCTGGATTCCGCTGTTCCGTCCAGCTTAGCCTTCGCACCACTGAGCCCAACCGCGGTCGAAAATCCGGCCTGAGGCAGACCCGATACTGCTACTGTGACAGTCGACTGTCATAGTGCTCGACTGCGAGGAGCTTGGACCGTGCCTGCTGCCCTACCGCTAGTGCTGCGCTCCGCCGAAGACCTCACCCCTGACATCCTCACCACCCTGCTTCGTCGGTACGACCCGGCGGTGACCGTCACCAACGCGACGTTGAGCCGGACGTGGCAGGGCACGACGTCGCATCTACATCTGGACGTGGACTACGCCGACGCTGAGACCACACTGCCGAGGCATCTCTTCGTCAAGACCCAGCTCGGCACCGTGCACGACCTACCCGAGGCCGTGGACGTCTCGCTGTCGGAGGGCGGTGGCGGCACGGTGCTACTCGACGACGAGACGCGGTTCTACCGAGATCTGCGGGCTGATCTGGACGTCGAGACCATGACCACCTATTTCGCCGAGCATCTCGACGGCCCTTCACAGTTCCTCATCCTCGCCGAGGACATCACCCTGCGCGGCGCCCAGGTGCCCGACGCGGTCGCCGGCCTGACCGTCGAACAGGTCGGCGAGCTGCTTCGCACGCTGAGTCAGGTTCACGCGCCGTTCTGGGACAGCCCGCGACTCAGGGACGACGGCGACCTGTCGTGGTTGCAGCACCCGGTCACCGGTGGATTCGCGAAGTTCCTGCACACCAATGGATTCAGCATCATCCGGATGTTCCTCGAACTGCCCTACAAGAAGGCGCTGCTCGACGCCACGGGCGAGGACGCGGATACGATGGAGGCCGCGTTCTGGAAGCTGCAGCATCTGGTTGCGCACGATCCGATCACGGTGCTGCACGGTGACCCACATCCGCGCAACACCTATCGCCTTCCCGACGGCAGGATGGGCGTGCTCGATTGGCAACTGGTTCGACGTGGATCGTGGTCCCACGACGTCGGCTATGCGCTGATCGGCGCACTGGCACCGGATCTGCGACGAGCGCACGAACGAGAACTGCTCGACGCCTACCGCGGACGACTGAGCGAAGCGGGCGTCGAGGCACTGCCCGACCGCGAGCAGATGTGGACTTCGTATCGGCAGAGCCCGGCATGGGGGTTCTGCATGTGGGCGATCACGCCCGACCAGATGTATTCGGTCGAGGTCGTCGAAACGGTCCTCGGCCGGTTCGCCGAGGCCTACTCGGACCTGGGCACCGGCGCGCTGCTCAAGCCATAGCGGTGCTCAAGCCATAGCGCTGCCCAATCCATAGCGCTGCTCAAGCCATAGCGCTGCCCAAGCAATAGCGCGAACAGACGCAAACGTGCCCGAATATCGGCGTGTCGGGACACGTTTGCGTCTGCTCGCGGAGAAGAGGGTTGCGGCGCCTTGATTACGAAGGCGTCTTGATCACGAACTCGGGAATGCGGTAACCACTTTCGCCGAGGTCGACGATCCGGAGCTCGACCTGCTGGCCGATCCGGACGTCTGCGGGGTCCACGTCCACGACGGCGTTGATCCGTAGCCCGGGCTGCTCAACCAGTTCGATCAACCCCACGACATAGGGCGGTATCCGTCCCGGCACCAACGCCTGCCGAACGACGATGTAGCTGAAGATGGTGCCTTCGCCGCTGACTTCCTCGAAGTGCACGGGGCCGCCGGTGTAGCGGCTGCGTTCCAGTGGTGGATGGATCCACTTACCGGTGTCGTCGCAGCGGCACAGCATCAGTTTGCCGTCCTTGAGACCCTGCCAGTACGGCGCCGTGTCGGGATCGGGCACCGGAATTGGCGGTAGCAGAGCTGAATTCGAGGTCATGGCTTCTCCCTGCTGTAGACGTTAGCGCCGCCGAACGGTCCCCCACCCGCGGTGACCAGCGCCAGTTGGGCGTCGGCGACCTGGCGGACACCGGCGTCGTGGCGCAATTGCAATGCAGCCTCGTAGTGGTGATTGAGGCCGTGAATGTAGCCCTCGGACAGCAGGCCCCCGTGCGGGTTGACGACGACGTCTCCCCCATAGGTGGCCCGCCCGGTCGAGAAGTACTTGCCCACCTCGCCCTTCTCGCAGAAGCCGAAGCCCTCCATGGTGGCCATCACGGTGTAGGTGAAGCAGTCGTACATG
>JAOPWT010000307.1 GCA_025965555.1 Mycobacterium sp. | reverse complement strand
GGCGGTTGCTCTTGTCGATCATGTACCGCTCGAAGTACACCGGGCTGGTATCCCGCGCGGCAGCCAGGTATTGCTCGGCATCACACGTGGTGATGATCAGCCGGTGCGGGATCGGGAAGTCGTCGGTGGAATCGGCACCGGCCGTGCCCGCCAATGCCGTTGCGGCGACGCCACATACCGCGGCGAGCAGGCCGCCGCGGGCCGCGAGATTGCGCAAGCGCTTGGTCATGATGTCTCTCCTCGAGCTGTCAGGACGGGTTCGGATTCCGCTGCCACACGTGGCCACGGTTCCGGCTTGGGCCGCTGCCGCACGTGCGTCGGCCACCAGAACCACTTGCCGAGCATCGCCGCGATGGACGGTGTCATGAAGGACCGGACCACCAACGTGTCGAACAACAGGCCGAGGCCGATGGTGGTGCCGACCTGCCCGATGACGGTCAACTCGCTCACCGCCATCGACATCATCGTGAACGCGAACACCAGGCCGGCCGAGGTCACCACAGAACCGGTACCGCCCATGGATCTGATGATGCCCGTGTTCAGACCCGCATGTATCTCTTCCTTGAAGCGAGACACCAGCAGCAGGTTGTAGTCCGCGCCGACCGCCAACAGGATGATGACCGACATCGCCAGCACCATCCAGTGCAGTTCGGTGCCAAGGATGTGCTGCCAGATGAGCACCGACAGCCCGAACGACGCGCCGAGGGAGAGCACGACGGTGCCCACGATCACGGCGGACGCCACCACGGCCCTGGTGATGAGCAGCATGATGATGAAGATCAGGGCCAGCGACGCGATGCCGGCGATCACCAGGTCGAAGATGTTGGCGTCGGACATGTCCTTGAAGGTCGCCGCGGTGCCTGCGAGGTAGATCTTGGACCCCTCCAGTGGCGTGCCCTTGATCGCCTCCTTCGCCGCCTGCTTGATGGCGTCGATGTGCGAGATGCCTTCTTGGCTCATCGGATCACCCTCGTGGCTGATGATGAACCGCACCGAGTGCCCGTCGGGCGAGACGAAGTTCTTCATGCCCTTCTTGAACTCGGCATTGTTGAAGATCTCCGGCGGTAGGTAAAACGAGTCGTCGTTCTTGGACGCGTCGAACGCCTCGCCCATCGCGGACGAGTTCTCCTGCATCGCCGCCATCTGGTCCGACATACCCTTTTGGGTCTGGTACATCGTCAGCATCATGACCTTCATCGACTTCATGGTCTCGAGCATCGGTGGAAGCGACGCCATCAACTGCGGCATCAGCTTGTCGAGCTTGTCCAGGTTCTCGACGAGGCCGCCCAGCTGATCACTCAGGGCGTCGATCCCGTCCAAGGTGTCGAACACCGACCGCGTCGCCCAGCACAGCGAGATGTCGTAGCAGTGCGGTTCCCAGTACAGATAGGAGCGGATCGGCCGGAAGAAGTCGTCGAAGTTCGCGATGTTGTCGCGCAGTTCGTTGGTGGTGGCGACCATCTCCTTGGTCTTGAGCGTGAGGTCATGGGTCACGTCGTTGAGTTGTTTCATCAACACCAACATGTGCTCGAGGTTCTCGATCATCCCCTGCATCTCGTCGGCCTGCTTGAGCATGCTGGCGAACGAGTCCTGTTGATACTTCAGGTTCATCTGCTGGGTGGTGCCCTGCATGCTGATCTGGAACGGGATCGAGGTGTGCTCGATCGGCGTTCCCAGCGGCCGGGTGATCGCTTGCACGCGTCCGATTCCCGGCGTCTTGAAGATCGCCTTGGCGATCTTGTCGATGACGAGGAAGTCGGCGGAGTTCCGCAGGTCGTGATCACTTTCGATCATCATCAGCTCGGGGTTCATCCGAGCCTGCGAGAAGTGGCGATCGGCCGCGGCGTAGCCCTCGTTGGCCGGGAGATCAGCAGGTAGGTAGTTGCGGTCGTTGTAGTTGGTCCGGTAACCGGGCAGCGTCAGTAGGCCGACCAGCGCCAAGGCGATCGTGCCCACCAGGATCGGGCCGGGCCAACGGACGACGGCCGCGCCGATCTTGCGCCAGCCCCTGGTGCGAAGCGCCCGCTTGGGCTCGAGCAGTCCGAAGCGGCTGCCGATCGTCACCACGGCGGGCCCGAGACTCAGCGCGCAGAGGACGACGATGATCATGCCGATGGCCAGTGGTATGCCGAGCGTCTGGAAGTAGGGGAGCCTGGTGAAGCTCAGGCAGTAGGTCGCGCCCGCGATGGTGAGCCCCGAGCCGAGCACCACGTGGGCGGTGCCGTTGAACATCGTGTAGTAGGCGTCTTCCTTGCTTTCGCCGAGACTTCGCGCTTCCTGATATCGACCTATCAGGAAGATCGCGTAGTCCGTCGCCGCGGCTATCGCGAGCGTGACGAGCAGGTTGGTCGCGAACGTCGAAAGCCCAATGATGTTGTGATAGCCGAGGAAGGCGACGATGCCGCGGGCCGCGGCCAGTTCCAGCACCACCATGACGAGCACGATCAGCACGGTGACGATCGACCGATAGACCAGCAACAGCATCACGATGATGACCGTGAAGGTGACCATCTCGATCAACTGAAGGCTGCGGTCGCCTGCGATGGTCTGATCCGCGGCAAGTGCGGCGGGGCCGGTGACGTAGGCCGCCAAACCGGGCGGCGCCTTCTGCCCGTCGACGAGGTGCTGCACGGCCTCGACGGACTCGTTGGCCAGCGCCTCACCCTGGTTGCCCGACAAGTACACCTGGAAGTACATGGCCTTGCCGTCGCTGCTCTGCGAGCCTGCGGCGGTGAGCGGGTCGCTCCAGAAGTCCTGGACGTGTTCGACGTGCTTGGTGTCTGCCTCGAGCTTCTTGACCAACTCGTCGTAGAACTTGTGGGCCTCGTCGCCGAGCTTGTCCTTGCCCTCCAGCACGATCATGACCGAGCTGTTGGACTTGAACTCCTTGAACGTCGTGCCGATGTGCTGCATCGAGATCACCGACGGTGCGTCGTTGGGGCTCATCGACACCGACCGCATCTTGCCGACCTCTTCGAGCTGCGGGACAACCGTGTTGCCGAGCACGATGATGAGGATCCAGCCGAGGATGACCGGAAGCGCGAGCGTACGAATCAGTCGCGGGAGCCGATGACGGGTGGGGTTCACCGAAGGCCCCGACGTCGGAATGGTGTCGGTGGTCGGTTCGTTGTCGTGCGAGGTCATGCGTTCTTCACCAGGCAGAAGGTCTGGGCGTTCACGCCGTCGGTCGTCCTCTCGTCCTTGACCTCGTTGTCGACGGTGATGCGGCAGGAGACGGAATTGCCGTCACCCTGCGCCACGATGTTCGGCAGCACCGAGGGCGCGGTGGTGCTCAACGTCAGCGACCACGGCAGCGCGGCACCGTCCACCCGCACCGGCTTGGAGTCCAGATCGAGGTAGTTGATGTCCGCGTATGACCCGTTTCCGAAGATCTCGTACTTGACGACCTTGGGGTTGAAGGGCTCGGCGTCATCGGCGAAGTTCTTCGGCGTGACCAGAATGCCGTCGGCACCGAAGAAGGTGCGCACGCGATGGACGGTGAAGCCGGCGACCACCAGCACGATGATGATCACGATCGGGATCCACGCTCTTCGCAAAACCTTGGTCATAACCCCTACCCGGAACGAATGCTGAGATTGAAATGAGAGATTAGCCTATATAACTGTATTGTGGATAACCACGACGTTCGGCCGAACGACAGGATCGCCGTGACGTCGGGCACTACCGCTCGAAGCTGTGACCCAGCCAACTCGGGTCATGTACTGCCGCAACATAATTGAACTGACGATAGGATCCGGCTATGAAGGCCCTGATGCGCACTGGACTCGCTACGGCAATTGCTGCCTTTTCACTGGCCGCGGCGGGGGCTGCGCATGCTGATCCGGATACTGATTTCGCCAATGAACTCCACGTCTACGGCATCTATGGCCCGAAGGACTACAACGCGTGGATCGGCAAGATCGAGTGCAAGCGGTTGCGCACGGGACTCGACGCCAACGCCGCCGAGGCGGCGGTGTTCCTGAAGACGAACCTTCCCAGGGGTACGTCCGAGCAGTCGATCTACCAGTTCCTCTCGGCGGGCATCAATTACTACTGCCCCGATCAGCGGCCCGTCGTGGACAGCCTCGCGGGGCAGCCCCAGGCGACGCCTGCCCCCGTGGGTGCGCCGCTTCCGGCCGAACAGGGCTAGGCCGAAAGGCGGCTCGCACGGGGGAAATTCATTCCGTCGTACTAGCCGCCACCGGTGTTGATGTTCGACGACAGGGTGAGGAACTGGCCGTTCTTCCAGACGCCCCATCGTCCGCCCCACATGGAGGTCCACACCACGGGCTCACCGTCCCAGAATTCGGCCGTCTTCCGCGGCGCATTGGGCGGTGGCACTTCACCCTGGCCTGGTGCCGGCGGAGGCGGATCGGCGCTCGCCACGGTAGAGCCCACACCAAGCACGGCGGCGGACAGACCGGCCGCGACCGCGACGGCAGATAACGTGGTCTTGATCAAGGTCATCGGCATGGCTCCAGCGCTCGCGTGGTCAAATACTTAGTAGACATAACCACGTTACTTCATCGCCAAACTCTCGGTGCACCAAGCCGTCGCTTCATCTGAGCGTCAACTGAATCTGTGGCAGGCCCAGCCGCTGAACCGGTTAGCGGGCCATCTACTGGCGCAACAGGATTCGGCTTACGATACGATCCGTCAGACCTTGACGGTCACCGGCCCGACGTTCCAGATGTCGTCGCAGTACTCGGTGATGGCGCGATCCGACGAGAACTTGCCACTACGCGCGCTGTTGAGGATCGACATCCGCGACCAGGTGTCCCTGTCCTCCCACGCCGCGGCCACCTTGTCCTGGCACTCCACGTAGGCCGCGTAGTCCGCCATCACCAGGAACGGATCGTCATGGGTCAGGTTGTCCACCAGCGGACGGAACACCTCGGTGTCGCCGTGGGAGAACTGCCCGGACGAGATGAGCCCCAGCACGGCCGTCAGTTCGTCGTTGCCGTCGATGTAGGTGGCCGGGTGGTAGCCGTCGCGCTTGACCTTCTCGACCTCGGACTCGGTCAGACCGAACAGGAAGAAGTTCTCGGGGCCGGCCTCCTCGCGAATCTCGACGTTGGCTCCGTCCAGCGTGCCGATGGTCAGGGCGCCGTTGAGCATGAACTTCATGTTCCCGGTGCCCGAGGCCTCCTTGCCTGCGGTCGAGATCTGCTCGGACAGATTGGCCGCGGGGTAGATGAGGTGCGCGTTTTGGACGTTGAAGTTCGGCACGAACACGACCTTCATGAACCGGTTCACGTCGGGATCGTTGTTGACCGTCTCGCCGACGGCGTTGATCAGCTTGATGATGCGCTTGGCCATGAAGTAGCCGGGTGCTGCCTTGCCGCCGAAGACGTACGCGCGTGGGGCGATCTCCAGCGTGGGATCCATCTTCAGGCGGAAGTACTGCCTGATGATGTGCAGCACCGACAGGTGCTGGCGCTTGTACTCGTGGATGCGCTTGACCTGGATGTCGAACATCCAGGTCGGGTCCAACTCCACCCCCGTCGTGGTGTGGAGGAAATCGGAAAGTCGAGACTTATTGGCGCGCTTGACGTCCCGCCACTTCTGGCGGAACTCGGGGTCGTCGACGTACGCCTCGAGTCCGCGCAGCCGGTCCAGGTCGGTCAGCCAGCCGTCGCCGATCGTGCTGTCGAGCAGACTGCGAAGGCCCGGGTTGGACAGCGCCAGGAAGCGCCGGGGCGTGACGCCGTTGGTCTTGTTCGAGAAGCGCTCGGGCCACAGCTCGTAGAAGTCCTTGAGCACGCTGGCCTTCAGCAGGTCGGAGTGCAGGGACGCGACGCCGTTGATCGCGTGGCTGCCGACTGTGGCGAGGTACGCCATCCGCACGGTCTGGCCGCCGTCCTCACCGATCAACGACATCCGTCGCACCCGCTCGACGTCTCCGGGGAACTTCGCCCGCACCTCGTCGAGGAAGCGGCTGTTGATCTCGTAGATGATCTCCAGGTGCCGCGGCAGCGATTCGCCAAACAAGCCCAGCGGCCACTTCTCCAGCGCTTCGGGAAGCAGGGTGTGGTTGGTGTAGCCGAAGGTGGCCACCGTGATCGCCCAGGCCTCGTCCCAACCGAGGCGACGTTCGTCGACGAGGATCCGCATCAGCTCGGCGACGCCGATCGACGGGTGGGTGTCGTTGAGCTGCAAGGCGAATCGCTGGGGGAGCTCGTCTAGTGACACGTCGGCCAGGTCGTCCATGATGTGCACGACGTGTTGCAGCGAACACGAGACGAAGAAGTACTGCTGCAGCAGACGCAGCCGCTTGCCCGCCTCCGGCTCGTCGTTGGGGTACAGCACCTTGGTGACCGTTTCCGACGTGACCTCGGATTCGACGGCCTTGTAGTAGTCACCGGTGTTGAAGGCGTCCAACGCGAACGACTCGACGGCTCGGGCGCTCCACAGCGTCAACACGTTGCACGTGTGGACGCCGTAACCCTGGATCGGGGTGTCGTAGGCGACGCCCTTGATCACCTGCCTTGGCACCCACCGAATGCGGTCGGCGCCTGCGTCGTCGATGTAGTGCTCGGTGTGGCCACCCCAGTTGACGAGGTAGTTCACGTCGGGTTTGGCGATCTCCCAGGGGTTTCCCTGTGCCAGCCAGTTGTCGGTCAGCTCGACCTGCCAGCCGTCGGAGAACTCCTGCTTGAAGATGCCGAACTCGTAGCGGATGCCGTAGCCGATCGCCGGTCGCTCGAGCGTGGCCAGCGAGTCGAGGTAGCACGCGGCGAGCCTGCCGAGACCACCGTTGCCGAGGCCGGGTTCGGGCTCGCAGGCCAGCACCTCGTCGTAGCTCTGTCCCAGTGAGTCCAGTGCCGCGCGCGCCGCGTCCTCGATCTGGAGGTTCAGGATGTTGTTGCCGAGTTGGGGGCCCATCAGGAACTCGGCCGACAGATAGCAGGTGACCTTCGCGCCCTGGTCGAGGGACTGCTGGGTGGACGCCACCCGGTTGTCCTGCATGCGGTCCCGCACCGCCAGCGCGAGCGCGCGGTAGTAGTGGTCGGGCCGCAAGGCCGCCTGTGGGCGACCGATCGAGTACTTCAGGTGATCGGTGATCGCCTCACGCAGATCGGCTGCGTCCAATCCGGAACGAAGGTGCGAGGCTTCTGCGGCAGCTGAATTCACGGCGTCGGTCACCGCGCGATTGTGGCAGCTAGGCGGGCACGGCGCACTCGCAGCCGACATCACCTCGGTGAACGCCCGACGACGACCTGCTCAGCCGGCTCCCTTGCCGTTGTCGACCCGGTACACCGCGCCGTGGATCGCCGCCGCGTCATCGCTGGCCAGGAACGCGATCGCCTTGGCGACGTCGACGGTCTCCATGAACCCACGAGGCGAGGCGATCCGCATGATCAGATCCCAGTCGGCGTTCTCGGGCGCTTCGAACTCGGTGGCCTGCGCGGTCGGCATGCCGCCGGGACAGACGACGTTGACCCGCAGCTTGTCCTTGGTGAACTCGACCGCGAGGGCGCGGGTGAGCCCGACCAGTCCATGCTTGGCGGCGCAATAACCCGCGGAGTAGACCTCGCCCTCGACTCCCGCGATGGAGGCGACGTTGACGATGTTGCCGCCGGTGTCCAGGAGATGAGGCAATGCCGCGCGGCACAGGTAGAACGGACCGTTCAGGTTGACTGCGAGGTCACGCTCCCAGTCGTCGTCGGACATGGTCGTGGTGTGGCGCATCTGATGGAAGCCCGCGACGTTCACCAGCACGTCGAGCCTGCCGAACTCGGCGACGCAGTCGGCCACCGCCTGCTTGCACGCGGCGGGCGTGGTGATGTCGACCGATGAGTACTTTCCGCCGGGCACGTCGGCGAACACCTCGGCCATCCGTCCGGCGTCGCGGGCGATCCCGAACACCGAGGCGCCCCGCTGCGCGAACAGTCGAGCCGTGGCGGCGCCGAGCCCCGCCGACGTTCCGGTGATCAGCGCGACCTTGCCGTCTAGAGCAGTCATCGATCGACCTTCTCACGCGCCTCTTCGCTCGCCGCCGCCGCGTCGGGCAAACCCGTGACTTCTGGCCGACGGCACTGCGATACTCGGGTCATGACGATCGCCC
>JAOPWT010000276.1 GCA_025965555.1 Mycobacterium sp. | reverse complement strand
GGTGGTCATTTGCCTGCACCGGCACGCTTCCCTTGATTCGATGCGCGAAGTCGAAACCGTTCAGCCCCTCGCACCCCTGCCGAACTTCGACAGGACGTTCATCGTACCGCTTTCAGCGCCGCTGCCGAGCGATTAATTCCCGTGTTCACCGACGGGCCGCGCCTGCAACCTCGCAAGTGTGGACAGCCGTACCGAGCCTCGTCCTGGCTCGGGCCGCGATCAGATCACGTAGGCCAGGTTGTCGACGATCCGCTCCCCCACCTCGACCTCTCCGTCGAACTCGATCGCCGTCGAACGGGCGGTGCTCATCGGCCGTCCGCCGGCCACCCTGGTGAACTGCAGGCCGTCCAGACGGATGGTCGTGGTCGGCTCCCCGTCGAAGGCGTCGACGAGTTTCGCCCGTCCGTCGACCGCCACCCTGATCGTGCGGGCCAGTGGTCCGGTCAGTTCGATGGCGACCCGGGAGCCATCCGGCGCCTTGCCCAGCTTGCCCACCACGAAGCCCATGCTCGCGGCCATCTCGTCGAGGGCAAGGCGCGCCGTCGGGGTGTCGAGGTCGGTGTCCGACGACGGGCGCGACAGCGCCTCACGGATGTCCTGCTCGTGCATCCAGCAGTCGAAGATACGAACCCGCATGAATCTGCCGTAGGAGTCGGGACCGGCTGGTGTCGCGGTGACCGCGTTCCAGTCTTCGTCACTCATGGCGGTCAAAGCCTGGCGTCGATCGGCCGTGATGGCGCGGTAGTGCCCAAGCACGTCCGCGGCGGTCTTCCCGTCGAGGTGGCGCACCCAGCACTCGTTCATCACGCCGATCGGATTGTGCACGTGATCGAGGGTCGAGACGTCGATGTCGGCCTCCGGGGTCGGAGTGCCGGAAAGCATCGACTCGGTGCCGATGACATGGGCGACGACGTCGTGCACGCACCAGCCGGGCAGCGGCGTCGGACTCTTCCAAGCGGCATCGGGGAGGTCGGTCAGCACCCGGTCGATGTCGTCCCACGAGGCGAAGAGACGCGCCAGCACGTCGGATTGATCGAGCTGCGTGCGCGGACGTTCGGTCACCCGGCCGATGTTAGCCGCCGAGCTCCGTCAGCCCGCGGCGATCAAGCCCACCGATATCAGTGCCAGCAACATCCCGGCCGCCTGCCAGCGCGTCACCTTCTCCTCGAGCACCACCAGCGCGAGTCCGACCGTCCCCGCCGGATACAACGAGATCAACACACTGGTCAGCGAGAGCATCGATGAGTGCAGCGCCATTAGCATCGCGACGTTCGAGATGGTGTCCAACACGCCCGCCGCCAACGCAAGTTTCAGCGGCACTCCCGACGGCACCGCGAGACTGCGCGACGACACCGCGATCGCCAGAACCACGAGGCTCGCGGTCAGCCGGGCGAACACCAGCGGCCAGAGCCGAGCGTCCAGCGGCGCCTGATCGATGAGCACGAAGTTCAGCCCGAAGGCGAGGCCCGATCCGAGCGTGAGCCAGGCCACCTTGGTGGTGAACCGGTGCGCGGTCGAATCCCCATCGCGCACTTCGCGACTCACCAGCACCACCGCGACCAACGCCATGGCGATGCCTGCGCACGCGAGCAGGCTGGGCCGCTCCCCCAACGTCACCCCCGCGATGACCGGGACCCCCGCGACCAGGATGGCCGTCAACGGCGACACCAACGACATCGGACCGGCGGCCAGCGCGGCGTAGAACCACCACACCCCGAACGCCTGGCTGAAACCGCAGAGACCGCCCCACACCATCGCAGGCGTCGACACGTGTCCACCGACCACGAACGCCAGTCCGGTCAGCAGCACCAGTGCCACCGGGTAGGAAACCAGCACCACCCGTAGTGCGGCCACCCGTCGCGATGCCAGCCCGCCGACGAAGTCGCTTACGCCGTAGCCGATTCCAGACACCAGGGCGAAGACGACCCCGATCAGTTCATGCCTTTGGAACGCCTGCCCAGTTCGCGGATCACTTCGCGGTCGGCGTCGCGCTTGGCCAGATCCTGACGCTTGTCGTGCGCCTGCTTGCCGCGCGCCAACGCGAGTTCCACCTTGACCTTGCCTTCGGTGAAGTACAGCGACAACGGCACCAGCGAGAGGTTGCCGTCGCGGATCTTGCCGATCAGATTGTCGATCTGGGTGCGGTGCAGCAGTAGCTTCCGATTGCGCCGCGGCGCGTGGTTGGTCCACGACCCGTGGTGATATTCGGGGATGTGCAGGTTGCGTAGCCACACTTCGCCGTCGTCGACGGTGGCGAAGGAGTCCGCAAGCGATGCCTGCCCGTCGCGGAGGCTCTTCACCTCGGTACCCGTCAGCGCCACACCGGCCTCGAAGGTATCGAGGATCGAATAGTTGTGCCGCGCCTTTCGATTGGTGGCCACGACCTGATTGTTGCGGTTCTTCTTGACCTCCGCGGCCGATTTCTTCGCCACCGCTAGCGCCGTACGTAGAGCCGCAGGGTGACGTAGCCCGTGATGCCTGCCATCGCGACACCGACGAACAGCAGAATCGGTGAGATGTACAGGATGTCTGCGTAGTCGATTCTGGCGATCAGATTCGCTTGATAGAACTGGTTGAGCGCCTTGTCGAGGAACAGCGCCCGCACCAGGATCAGGCCGATGATCGAGATCACCACGCCGATGAACGCCGCCAGCATGGCTTCGACGAGGAAGGGCAGCTGCGTATACCAGCGGCTCGCGCCGACCAATCGCATGATGCCCACCTCCGTTCTTCGCGTGTAGGCCGCGACCTGGACCATGTTGGCTATCAACAGGATCGCACCGACCGCCTGTACCAGCGCCACCGCGAACGCCGCGGCACTCAACCCGTCGAGCACCGCGAAGAGCCTGTCGATGAGGTCCTTCTGGTTCAGCACGTTGAGCACACCGGGTTGGCTCTTCAGCGCGTCGTCGAACTCCTTGTGTTGCTCGGGGTTGTCGAGCTTCACCACGAATGATGCTGGAAACGCGTCCTTGCCCGCAACGTCTTTGTACTGCGGGAACTTCTTGATCGCGTCCTGATAGGCGTCGTCCTGATTGAGGAACCGCACCGACCGCACGTCGTTGCGGTCCTCGATCTGCTTGCGCAGTGCCTTGCACGGGTCGGCGTCGCACGTCGGGTCGTTGGCCGACACGTCATTGGTGAGGAAGACCTGACTCTCGACGCGGTCCAGATAGATGTTGCGGGAACTGTCGGCGAGACGGACGACGAGCAGGCCGCCGCCGAACAGGCCGATCGAGATGGCGGTCGTCAAGATCATGGCGACCGTCATCGTGACGTTGCGGCGAAGTCCGGTCAGGACCTCGTTGACGAGAAAGCCGAAGCGCACTTAGCGATCCATTCCATAGACACCGCGCTGTTCGTCGCGGATCAGTCGTCCCAGCTCCAGTTCGATGACTCGCTGGCGCATCGAGTCGACGATGTGATGGTCGTGGGTCGCCATCAACACCGTCGTACCGGTGCGGTTGATCCGCTCGAGCAGATCCATGATGTCCTTGCTCGTCTCAGGGTCGAGGTTTCCCGTCGGCTCATCGGCCAACAGCACCAACGGCCGGTTGACGAACGCGCGCGCGATCGCGACGCGCTGCTGCTCACCGCCGGACAACTCGCTGGGCAGCCGGTTGGCCTTGCCGGACAGGCCCACCATCTCGAGGACGTCGGGCACCACCCGGTTGATCACGTCCGAACGCTTGCCGATGACCTCGAGGGCGAACGCCACGTTCTCGAAGACGGTCTTCTGCTGCAGCAGGCGGAAGTCCTGGAACACGCAGCCGAGAACCTGCCGCAGACCTGGGATGTGCCGGCTCGCCAACTTGTTCACGTGAAACTTCGACACCTGAATGTCGCCTTGGGTGGGCGTGTCCTCCGCAAGCAACAGCCGCATGAAGGTCGACTTGCCCGAGCCGGACGGTCCGATGAGAAAGACGAACTCACCTTTTTCGATCTTGAGTGAGACGTTGTCCAGAGCTGGCCGTGCCGAGGATTTGTACTGCTTGCTCACGTGGTCGAGGGTGATCATCACGGCACGCCAGTGTAGCGGGACGAAGTCTGTGCCCCGGACTACCCGGGCGGCACAGGCGTCGCGGGCACCAGCACGGCACCCGGAAGGGTCGTCGTCGTGGTGGTGGTCGACGTGCCCGACCGGTTCGGCACCGGCACCCCCGGCGACGTCACCGGGGTCTGTGTCACCGTCGTCGGCGGCAGCGGCCCGGGGCCGTCCGGGTCGATCACGGTCGTCGCTGTCGACGGTCCGCTGGTCGTCGGGCCGGTGGTCTCGGTCGGGCTTGTGGTGTCCGTCGTTTCGGTCTCGGTGGTGCTGGTGGTGGTCGTCGTGGTCGGGGTGCTGTAGGTCGTCCTTGGCCGCGTCTCGACGTTGGTGCGGGGCACCCAGGTGTACTGCGGGTCGGGCATGAAGCCCGGCGGCACCACCTGGGCGGTCTCGGGCGCGGGAGGCGTCGATGATGCCGGCCGGTAGGTGTTGTGCACCCAGGAGACCACGATGAACGCCACCACCAGGGCGGCCGTCGACGTCCGGATCCGCCCGTTGATGATGTAGCCCGGCCAGCCACGGTCGGTGCGTCTGCGAGTGACCCAATCCCAGAAACTCATGACAGGTCCTGCGCGTTCTGCTGATCAGCGGGCGGCTTGACGCTGGCCGGACTCGGGATCGTGTTCACCACGGGGGCGGCTTCGGCAGAGGTGACGATGCCTTCCCGGATCAGGCCCTCGACCACCAGGACACGAATGCGTCGGCCGACTTCGAACTGCTTGCCCGGCAGCGTCCGGGCCACCATGCGCAGATTCACGGTGTCGACCTCGATGCTCTCCACGCCCATCACCTGGGGCGCGTCCAGCAGCAGCTTGCGCAAGCTCTCGTCCTGCATCGCCTTCTCGCTGACACTGTGCAGCAGGTCGTCGACCTTGGTGAGGTCGGCGCTGGTCGGCACCGGGATGTCGATCACCGCGCGGGCCCAGTCCTTGGACAGGTTCATCGTCTTGACGATCTGACCGTTGGGTATGGTGAAGACCTCCCCCTCGGTGGACCGCAGCCTGGTGACGCGCAGCGTCACGTCCTCCACCGTGCCCTCGGCAGGGGCAGCGATGCCGGCCACGGTGAGCGCGACCAGATCACCGAAGCCGTACTGCTTCTCGGTGATGACGAAGAATCCCGCGAGCAGATCCTGCACGATGCGCTGCGCGCCGAAGCCCAGCGCTGCGCCAAGAACGGCGGCGGGTGCGACCAGGGATCCGACCGGAATGGCCAGCACGTCGGTGATGTCGACCGCGACGACCACGAAGAGCACTGCGATCGAGACCCAGGAGATGACGGATGCGACCGCTTGCCGGTGCTTTGCCGTCTCGGTGCGCACCAATTGATCGGTCTGCTGGAAGTCCGCGTCGATGCGGCGGGTGATCTTCTGAGCAGTCCAGCTGATGAACCGGGCGGCCAGCACCGCGAAGATGATCAGCAGGGTGATCTTCAGACCCCGAGTGAGGATCCACTCGCCGATTCCGCCCCGCCAAAAGTCGTGCCAGCGTTGCGACCACTCGATTGCCTCGTAGCTAGTCGTCATCTTTCCTATTGCGCCACCGGATTCCCGCTTCGAGGAATCCGTCGATGTCGCCGTCGAGTACTGCTGCGGGATTTCCGACTTCGTATTCGTTACGCAGGTCCTTGACCATCTGGTAAGGGTGAAGCACATAGGAGCGCATCTGGTTGCCCCACGAGCTGCCGCCGTCGCTCTTGAGCGCGTCCATTTCTGCGCGTTCTTCTAAACGCTTACGTTCCAACAGCTTTGCCTGGAGGACGCGCATCGCCGAAACCTTGTTCTGCAACTGCGACTTCTCGTTCTGGCAAGTCACGACGATACCGGTGGGGATGTGGGTGAGTCGAACTGCCGAGTCGGTGGTGTTGACCGACTGCCCGCCGGGGCCACTGGATCGGTAGACGTCGACGCGCACGTCACCGTCGGGAATGTCGATGTGATCGGCGGTGTCCACGACGGGCAGCACCTCGACGTCCGCGAAGGAGGTCTGGCGCCTGCTCTGGTTGTCGAACGGACTGATCCGCACCAGGCGATGGGTGCCCTGCTCGACCGACAGCGTGCCGTAGGCGTATGGCGCGTGCACGGCGAACGTCGCGCTCTTGATGCCTGCCTCTTCGGCGTAGGACGTGTCGAACACCTCGACGCCGTAGTCGTGCTTCTCCGCCCATCGGATGTACATCCGCATGAGCATCTCGGCCCAGTCGGCGGCGTCGACGCCGCCTGCGCCCGATCGGATGGTCACGACGGCCTCGCGCTCGTCGTACTCACCCGAGAGAAGGGTGCGGACCTCCATGGCCGCGATGTCCTCGCGCAGCTTCGCCAGTTCCGCGTTGGCGTCCTCGAGGGCCTCGGTGCTGCTGGCGCCCTCTTCCTCGGCAGCGAGTTCGTACATCACGGGAAGGTCGTCGAGCCGTTGTCTGAGCTCCTCGACGCGGCGCAACTCGCTCTGCGTGTGCGACAGCTCGCTGGTGACCTTCTGGGCGCGGGTCTGGTCGTCCCACAGCTTCGGATCGGACGCGGCGTCTTCGAGCGTCTTGATGCGGTCTCGCAGCCCGTCGACATCGAGCACCCGCTCCACCGTCGTCAGAGTGGTGTCGAGTGCAGTGATGTCGTCTTGCTGGTCGGGATCCACGGGAGATCAGGGTACCGACCGTTGTGCGGGTCTAGCATCGGCTTGGTAACCAGGCCGGTGACGTCGCGACAGCCCCTGCGGATCACCGGTGAAAATCAGCTTGCCCTCGGAAGGCTCATCAATTGCGCCCATACCGCGTCGCGATCGTCGGTTCCGGTCCATCCGGCTACTTTGCCGCCGCATCGCTGCTGAAGTTCGCGGACTCCACGGAAGGCTCCGACGCGCCCAAGGACGTCCGCGTCGACATGCTGGAGATGTTGCCGACCCCGTGGGGCCTGGTGCGCTCCGGGGTCGCGCCGGATCATCCGAAGATCAAGACCATCAGTGCCCAGTTCGAGAAGACCGGGAACGATCCCCGCTTTCGCTTCTTCGGCAACATCCGGGTGGGCGAGCACGTGCAGGCGGCCGAACTCGCCGAGCGCTACGACGCGGTCATCTACGCCGTCGGTGCCCAGTCGGACCGCCCGCTGGGCATCCCCGGCGAGGAGTTGTCCGGCAGCGTCGCCGCCGTCGACTTCGTCGGCTGGTACAACGCCCACCCTCACTTCGGTGAGATGACGCCGGACCTGTCGACGGGGCGGGCGGTCGTGGTGGGCAACGGCAACGTGGCACTCGACGTCGCCCGCATCCTCGTCAGCGATCCCGACGTCTTGGCCAACACCGACATCGCCGATCACGCACTGGAGTCCCTGCACGCACGGGGCGTCGAGGAGGTGGTGGTGCTCGGACGTCGCGGACCGCTGCAGGCCACGTTCACCACGCTGGAATTGCGCGAGCTCGGCGACCTGGAGGCCATGGCCGACGTGGACGTGATCGTCGACCCGGCGGACTTCGCCGGGATTTCCGATGAGGACCTCGAGGCCGCGGGCAAGACCGTCAAGCAGAACGTCAAGGTGATGCGGGGGTACGCCGAGCGGAAGCCGCGAGGGGCCAAGCGTCGCATCGTGTTTCGATTCCACACCTCCCCCATCGAGATCAAGGGCGCCGACCGGGTCTCGTCGATCGTGCTCGGCCAGAACGAGTTGGTGAACGACGGCGGCAGGTTGGTGGCCAAGGACACCGGCGCCCGCGAGGAACTGACCGCCCAGTTGGTGGTTCGCGCCGTCGGATACCGCGGCGTGCCCACTCCAGGGCTGCCGTTCGACGAGCGATCGGGCACCATTCCGCACACCGACGGCCGGATCGACGGCAGTCGCAACGAGTACGTCGTTGGCTGGATCAAGCGCGGTCCGTCGGGCGTCATCGGTAGCAACAAGAAGGACTCGGCGGCGACGGTCGACACCCTGCTGGGCGATCTGGGTGAGTCGCAGTCCGAGGACGCACTGGAGTGGCTGTTGGCCCGGCAACCGAAGCTCGTCACCGACGACCACTGGAAGCTGATCGACGATCACGAGCGCGGTGCAGGCCAGCCGCACGGACGGCCGCGGGTGAAGCTGACCAGTGTGGCCGATCTCCTGCGGATCGGGCACGGCTGACGGAGTCAGCCCATCAAGCACGGCTGACGGAGTCAGCCCATCAGGCACGGCTGACGGCTCCCCTTATTCGCCGGCCGGCGCCGTCACCCTGTCGGCCTCGATGGTGATCAGCAGCCGGGTCTCGTCCGGGTTGCCACTGAAGTTCGGGTAGGGGATGCCCAGATACTTGTGGGAGATCTCGTCGATGCTCTCGCGCGCACCCTCGGTGCTCGTCTTCACCACGCGCCCGCGCACCGCGTAGAAGCGCCTGACGTCGTTGGGGTCGACGACGTTGACGGCGACGCGCGGGTCGCGCGCGACGTTCCTGGCCTTCTGCATGCCGTCGACGATGTTGATGACGACGTTGTCACCGTCGGTCGTGACCCAGGTTTCGGTCAGCTGCGGAGATCCGTCGGGCATGAGCGTGGCGATGAAGCACGGGCTCGGCTTGTGCAGCAGGTCGATCAGGCCTTCGGGAAGCGCTACGGACATGAAAATCTCCTCTGGTCGTCGAACCTGTCATACGGCATGCCCGCGGCCACGCGGGAGCGCGCCACGGGTCGGCGCCTAGCTAGGTGAGCTCGGTGGCCGACCCTGGCCCCTCGGGAGTCTGGGTCGGCGCGAAGCCCCATTTGTCGGGGTTCTTCGGGTTGTACACGACGGGGATCAGCTGGCCCATGGTCGGCGAGGTGCCCACGTTCATCACCATGCGCGTGTAGATCTCGTGCTCGCGGACGGTCGGACCGTTGATGACACCGGTGATCGTGACGAACTGCGACCCGTCGGAATCGGGCCCAGAACTGACTCCGGTGATCAGCAGGGTGCCGTATGCGTTTGCGCCGAGCCCGCCCTGTCCACCAGGGCCATTGAGGCTGCCTGCGCCGCCAAGGCCGCGGCTGCGCCTGATCCTCGGCGCCAACAGCAGCACGATGCCACCGACCAACAGCAAGAGCACGGCGAATTCCCACACGCTGCCCATGGTAGGACTGCTCCCATGGGCACAGTCTCGGATGACATCAGCCTCGCGCTCCGGATGGCGGACGAGGCCGACGAGTTGACGTTGGCTCGCTTCGGCGCGCTGGACCTCCGCGTCGAGACGAAACCCGACCTCACGCCGGTGACCGACGCCGACGAATCGGCGGAGGAGTTACTTCGCGGCCTGCTCGCCGCCAATCGACCGGACGACGCCGTGCTTGGCGAAGAATTCGGCGGCACTGCGGTTTTCGCGGGGCGGCAGTGGGTGCTCGATCCGATCGACGGCACCAAGAACTTCGTCCGGGGAGTGCCCGTCTGGTCGACTCTCATCGCGCTGCTGGAGGACGGCGTTCCCACGGTCGGCGTAATCAGCGCACCTGCGCTGGCACGGCGCTGGTGGGCCAGCGCAGGCGAAGGCGCATTCACGTCGTTCAATGGCGTGAGCAGGCGCATCTCGGTGTCGGGTGTCGCCGACATCGACTCGGCCAGCCTGTCGTTCTCCGACTTCACCACCGGCTGGGAGCAACGCCGCGCGCCCTTCGTCGAGCTCACCGACGCAGTCTGGCGAGTGCGCGGGTACGGCGACTTCTGGTCCTACTGCCTGCTGGCCGAGGGCGCCGTCGACATCGTCGCCGAACCCGAGGTCAAGCTCTGGGATCTGGCGCCGCTCGACATCGTCATCCGGGAAGCCGGTGGCCGGTTCACCAACATCGACGGCGCACCGGGCCCGCACGGCGGAAGCGCCGTCGCGACCAATGGGCTTCTGCACGACGACGTGCTCAGCAGGCTCGCGGTTCCGTAACGGACGGGGGCGAAGGAAAAAGAATAGGGAAAACCCTGATTCATCCGAGCCCCTATTTCCCTAGCGTCGTCTTCCATGAAGAAGTCCACGATCCTCGCCGCCGCCGCCCTGACCGGATTGGGCGCCGCACTCGTCGCGCCGACGGCAGTGGCAGACCCCAGGATCAGCCTGCCGTTCGTCCCGGTGTCCGTCCCCATCGACCCGCCGCACGGCGACAAGGGATAGGTTTGCCGCAGCCAGCGTGATGTTGGTAACAGCTCTCGCTTACCTTACTCAAGAGTAAGATACGGTCGGGAGGCACTGCCCCAACGGACGCGAGGCTGCGAACATGACGAACACCCTGCCGTCAACGAACGGCTCCAAGCAGCGCCCGAAGCGCTCCGGATCCGACAGTTCCGTAGGTCCGCAAAAGCACAAGCGCTCCCCAGCCGCTGTCGGGTTGGCGCTGATCACCCCGCTTCTCGGCCAGGAATTTCTGGACAAGTACGGACTGCGCGCTCCGCTCAACCGCGGCCTGCGGTTCGGCGTCAAGACGGCGTTCTCGGCGCTCGGCGCGTCGACCCGGCAGTTCAAGCGCGTGCAGGGCATCGGCAAGCCGCCGACCCGGCTCAAGCCGACCGGCGCGGACTACTTCGACCTGACGCCCGACGACGAGCAGAAGATGATCGTCGAGACCGTAGCGGAGTTCGCCGAGGAACTGCTGCGACCGGCCGCCCACGACGCCGACGCGGCCGCGACCTACCCGGCCGACCTGATCGGCAAGGCCACCGAGATCGGTGTCACGGCAATCAACATCCCCGAGGACTTCGACGGGATCGCCGCGCACCGCAGCACGGTGACCAATGCACTCGTCGCCGAGGCTCTCGCCTACGGCGACATGGGACTTGCTTTGCCGATCCTCGCGCCCGGCGGCGTTGCCTCGGCGTTGACCCACTGGGGCAGCGCCGATCAGCAGGCCACCTATCTGCCCGAGTTCGCAGGCGAGAACGTGCCGCAGGCATGCGTCGCGATCGCCGAGCCCCACGCATTGTTCGATCCCACGGCACTGAAGACCGTCGCCGTGCGCACGCCGAGCGGCTACCGGCTCACCGGCGTCAAGTCCCTGGTGCCCGCGGCCGCCGACGCCGAATTGTTCGTCATCGGCGCGCAGCTGAACGGCAAGCCCGCACTGTTCATCGTCGAGTCAGCGTCCGAGGGGCTCACGGTCAAGGCCGACCCCAGCATGGGCGTGCGCGCCGCAGCGCTCGGCCGCGTCGAGTTGAACAACGTGGCGGTGCCGCTGCACAACCGCCTCGGCGAGGACGACACCAGCGAGGCTGACCACGCCCGTGACTACTCGGAGGCCATCGCGCTCGCCCGATTGGGTTGGGCCGCATTGGCTGTGGGCACGTCACACGCAGTGCTCGACTACGTCATTCCCTACGTCAAGGAACGCGAGGCGTTCGGCGAGCCCGTCGCCCGCAGGCAATCCGTCGCCTTCATGTGCGCCAACATCGCCATCGAACTCGATGGACTTCGTCTGGTCACCTGGCGCGGTGCGTCGCGTGCTGAGCAGGGCCTGTCGTTCGCCCGCGAGGCCGCGCTGGCCAAGCGCATCGCCACCGACAAGGGCATGCAGATCGGCCTCGACGGCGTCCAGCTGCTCGGCGGTCACGGCTTCACCAAGGAGCATCCCGTCGAACGCTGGTATCGCGACCTGCGCGCACTCGGCGTCGCCGAGGGCGTCGTAGTTCTATAAGCGGCGTAGTTCTATAACGGCCAGTCACAGAAACCACGAACGGAAACCCAGTCATGGCAATCAATCTGGAAATGCCGCGCAAGCTGCAGGCCGTCATCGACATGGCGCACGACGGTGCTGCCGAGATGCTGCGTCCCATCTCGCGCAAGTACGATCTCGCCGAGCACGCGTACCCCGTCGAGCTGGACACCCTCGCGGACCTCTTCGAGGGCCTCCAAGGAGCCGCCACGATCTCCTTCGCCGGCGCCGAAGCCTTCCGTGACGCCGACGGGCCCAAGGGAAACGTCAACGGCGCCAACATGTCTGCACTGGTCAATGCGATCGAGATCAGCTGGGGTGACGTCGCACTGCTGCTGTCGGTGCCCTACCAGGGACTCGGCAACGCCGCGATCTCCGGCGTGGCCACCGACGAGCAGCTCGAGCGCCTCGGCAAGGTCTGGGCGGCGATGGCGATCACCGAGCCGAGCTTCGGCTCGGATTCGGCGGCGGTGTCAACGACCGCCAAGCTCGACGGCGACGAGTACGTCATCAACGGCGAGAAGATCTTCGTCACCGCAGGCTCGCGGGCCACCCACATCGTGGTCTGGGCCACGCTCGACAAGAGCCTCGGACGCGCCGCGATCAAGTCGTTCATCGTGCCGCGCGAGCATCCGGGCGTCACCGTCGAGCGCCTCGAGCACAAGCTCGGCATCAAGGCCTCCGACACCGCGGTGATCCGCTTCGACAATGCCCGGATCCCGAAGGGCAACCTGCTCGGGAGCCCGGAGATCCAGGTGGACAAGGGTTTTGCCGGCGTCATGGAGACGTTCGACAACACCAGGCCGATCGTCGCCGCGATGGCCGTCGGCATCGCCCGCGCTTCGCTCGAGCAGTTGCGTGCCATCCTCACCGACGCCGGCGTGGAGATCTCCTACGACAAGCCTGCCCACGCCCAGAGCGCGGCGGCGGCGGAGTTCCTGCGCATGGAGGCCGAATGGGAATCCGGCTACCTGCTGACCCTTCGCTCGGCGTGGCAGGCCGACAACAAGATCCCGAACTCCAAGGAAGCCTCGATGGGCAAGGCGAAGGCCGCCAGGGTGGCCAGCGACATCACCCTCAAGGCCGTCGAAATGGCCGGTACCACGGGCTATTCCGAGGACACCCTGCTGGAGAAGTGGGCACGGGATAGCAAGATCCTCGACATCTTCGAGGGCACGCAGCAGATCCAGCAGCTCGTCGTGGCGCGTCGACTGCTCGGGCTTTCCTCGGCTGAGCTGAAGTAGTCGCAGACCTCCGGCGGCCGACACGATAGCGTCGGTGCCATGGATGACTTTCAGGCACTGGTCGCTCGACAGGGCGACGATGGGATCACCGCAGCAGTCGAGACGCTCACCGAGTCGGACCTGCCACCAGGCGAGGTGACCATCCGGGTGGCGTACTCCAGCGTCAACTTCAAGGATGCGCTGGCGTTGACGCCGAAGGGCGGCGTGGTGCGGGACTACCCGATCGTGCCCGGCATCGACCTCACCGGTGAGGTGGTCGCCTCGTCGTCCGACGAGTTCAAGGTGGGCGATGCCGTGCTCGCGCACGGATACGAAATCGGCACCGGCCGACACGGCGGCTACGCCGAATACGCCAGGGTGCCCGCCGACGAGGTCGTTGCCCTCGGCTCACTGTGCCCATACGAGGGCGCCGCGATCGGCACGGCCGGATTCACGGCCGCAATGAGCGTGCAGGCACTGATCGGCTGGGGCATCAACCCCGACGACGGCCCCATCGTGGTCACGGGGGCGACGGGGGGCGTCGGCTCGGTGAGCATCGACCTGTTGTCGGCAGCGGGCTACGAGGCGGTCGCGTCGACGGGCAAGGCCGACGCGGCGGACCGACTGAAGGCACTCGGTGCCGCCGAGGTGATTCCCCGACTGCCCGCCGATCCCGATGCCAAGCCGCGGGCGCTCGGCAAGACACGCTGGGCAGGGGCGGTCGACTGCGTCGGCGGCGCGACTCTCGCCGACGTGCTCAGCACCATGTCCTACGGCGGCGCGGTGGCCGCCAGCGGACTGACCGGCGGCCCCGCGCTCAACACGACGGTGATGCCGTTCATCCTGCGCGGGGTCGCCCTGCTCGGCATGGACTCGGTGATGATGCGCATCGGGCCGCGCCGTGAACTCTGGGCGCTACTCGGCGGTTCGCTGAAGCCGCAACGACTTTCACAGATCACCCACGACGTCGACGTGAAGGACGTCGTCGAGGTGATCGACCGGGTGCGGGCCGGAAAGTTCTCCGGTCGCGCGGTCGTGAAGGTGGCGGGCGGGTTTTGATCGCGGCGGGTCAGTCCGGGTGACGGAACGGACGCAATACGTCACCGGCCCTCGCCGCCAGATCGCAGTCCCAACATTCGGCGAGCAACTGGTCAAGCACGCCGCCACCGGGCCGCTTGCCATCACGGTCCTGATCGCGGGCACCCTGATGCTCTTGGTGCGGGTACCCCCGCTGGTCGGCGTGCTCGCCGCGATCGCCGTCGGGATCAGGTGGTGCGCGAGTCTTCGCTCAGAGCAGGTGACTGATCAGGTCGGGCTTCATCTGCTGCAACTGCGCACCCCAGTACGGCCAGTCGTGCGTGCCGGTGTCCGGGAAGTTGAAGACGCCGTTAGATCCGCCTGCCGCGATGTAGTTGTCCTGGAACGTGCGGTTCGTACGGACGGTCAGGCCCTCGAGGAACTTGGCAGGCAGGTTGTTGCCGCCCAGCTCGCTTGGGGTGCCGTTGCCGCAGTAGACCCAGATGCGCGTGCCGTTGGCGACGATCGTGGGGATCTGCACCATCGGGTCGTTGTACTGCCAGGCCGGGTCGGTCTCGGCCGGACCCCACATGTCGTTGGCCTTGTAGCCGCCTGCGTCACCCATGGACAGGTTGATCAGGCCGGGCCACTGCCCCTCGGAGGGGTTGAGGAAGCCCGACATCGAGCCGGCGTAGATGAACTGGCCGGGATGATGCGCCGACAGCACCAGCGCGGCGCCGCCCGCCATCGACAGACCGACGGCAGCACTGCCGGTGGACTTGACGCTCTTGTTCGCCGCGAGGTAGCTCGGCAGCTCGGAAGTCAGGAACGTCTCCCAGTTGTAGGTCAGGCAACCCGCCTTGCCGCAGGCGGGCTGGTACCAGTTGGAGTAGAAGCTCGACTGGCCGCCCACGGGCATGACGATCGACAGGCCGGAGTCGAGGTACCACTCGAACGCCTGGGTGTTGATGTCCCAGCCGTTGAAGTCGTCTTGGGCGCGCAGGCCGTCGAGGAGATACACCGCGGGCGAGTTGGCGCCGCCACTCTGGAACTGCACCTTGATGTCGCGACCCATCGAGGCCGACGGAACCATCAGGTACTCGACTGGCAGACCAGGGCGTGAGAATGCCCCTGCGGTCGCGCTGCCCCCTACCGCGCCGATCATGCCCGGCAGCAGAAGAACCGCCATGGTCGCCATCAGTAGTCGGCGCGCCCAGCGCCCGAGAATTCCGTCAACCAACATCTACGAATCCATCCAGTTCCTGTTACGGGTAAACCGTCGACTTCGTGCGATTTGCGATCGCCCAAGCGGCGACGGGATCACCGCCGACCGCGCCCGCGTTGCCGTAGCAGGCGGACCTGAGTATTAACTTGTAGACACGAAGTAAAACATGTGGCCAGCATCACCAGCCACCCCGACACCCGTCGTACCGGCTGACGGCGCTGCCGACCGACGCGCCCTCCCGAGCCCTTGGCTGCTGGTCGTGGCCAGTTCCCGCAGCCCTGCCGGCAACCGGCTCGGGTTGGCCGACCGGATTCACGCGGGCTACGAACTCCTCGCCGAAGTTGGCATCAAGGCGCTCAAGATCGACCGCCTCTGTGACCGTCTCGGCGTCACCAAGGGCAGTCGGCACGATCGAGGACATCGTCGACGCAGGTGACCCGGCGCCAAGGCCGGAGCGCGGCGACGCCAGTCCGCTGCAGCGCTTCAAACGCGCCTACGACGGCCGGCCCGACCATTGACGGGTGGTGTGAAATGAGTGGCATGCCCAATGCTGCGGTGACCAACTTCTTCCAGAAGCGGGTGGCGAACCCGTTGATGCGCCGGCTGCCGACGCAGACGCTGCTCGAGACGACCGGACGCAAGTCGGGCGAGCCCCGCCGCACCCCATTGGGCGGCAAGCTCGTCGGAACCAGTTCTGGTTCGTCTCGGAGTTCGGCGAACAGTCCCAGTACGTGCGCAATATTGCCGCCGACGCGCGCGTCCGGGTGCGGCTGCGCGGCAGGTGGCGAAGCGGCACCGCCCATCTGGTGCCCGACGACGATCCGCACGCACGGCTACGAGAGTTGCCGCAGTTCAACAGCTTCGGCGTGCGCACGTTCGGCACCAATCTGCTGACCGTACGCGTCGACCTCGACCAGTAGAGCTCGGGAAGATGCGGCGGCGCGACGCCGATTCGGGTCTTGCCGCCCTGCAGAAATGAAAGTAACGTCAGTTTCAGTTCCGAACGCCCACCGCGGCGAAGTCATTGGAGACAGCCATGGAATCGTTCATTCACCTGCGCAAGGGCAAGACGCCGCGGCGCCTGCACGCCGACCTCGACGGTCTCAAGGACGACGAACTCGGCCGCGGCGGGTTCACCGGACGGACCGCCAACATCTACCGGCGCAACGACCCCACTGCGTATCGCTCGGCCGGCCCGTTGCGCCCGATCGACGTACTGTCCAGCGAGCTGAAGCCCAGCGACGCCACGGACGCCAACGGCGATCCGCTGCTGATGTTCTCCAACGCCGACTGCCTGGTGCTGCTGTCGCGGCGCACCGAGCCGATGCCGTACTTCGCCCGCTACGTGGATGGTGATCTGCTCTCCTTCGTGCACAAGGGTTCCGGGCTTCTCGAGACGGAGTTCGGTCCCCTGCGCTACCGCGAGGGAGACTGGGTCTACATCCCCAAGGCGTGCACGTTCCGCCAGGTCCCCGATCCCCGGGGGCAGGAGCGGAGCGACCAGGGGGAAGGCACCGGCGAGTCGACGCTGCTGATGATCCAGGCCACCGACGAATTCCGGGTACCGCCACCCGCACAGTTGGGCAGACACTTCCCATTCGATCCCTCGCAGGCCGTGATTCCCGAACCCGAGCCGATCGACGACGATGGCCGCGACGAGTACGAGGTGCGCCTTGTCCACCCGTCCATACCTGGCGGACCGACGATGCTCTACTACCAACACCATCCGCTCGACGTCGAGGGTTGGCGCGGTGACAACTTCCCCTTCACGTTCAACATCGCCGACTACAACGTGGTGACCTCCGACAGCGTCCACCTACCGCCCACCGTGCACCTGTTCATGCAGGCCACCGGCGTCTACGTGATGAACTTCCTGCCCAAGCGGGCCGAGGGCGTGCCGGGCACTGAGCGCACCCCGTGGTACCACCGCAACGTCGACTTCGACGAGATCGCGTTCTTCCACAGCGGATCGCTCTATGGCATCCCGATGCCGCCGGGGCTCATTTCGCATGCGCCGCAAGGGGTTCACCACGGCGCGCCGGAGAAGGCGCGCGAACGTGCCCGCCGCAAGTTCGACGAGTACGACCGCGTGGACTGGTCGGTGATCGCGATCGACACCCGACGCAGGCTCATCCCGGCTGCCGAGGTGCTGGCGAACGATCTCGGAAGGCAACACTGATGAGCGCTTGCGCGAAGAAGAGAAAACACTGATGAGCGCTTGCGCGAAGAAGAGAAGACACTGATGAGCACCGTTACCGAGACGCCGGTCAAGCACGACTACGAGCGCATCCCCTATCTCGTTGCCTATCAGAACACCTCGGCCGTGCGTGACGTGTACGGCGGCGTCGCCGAACTGGTCGTGCTGGAGAGCTACCTGCTCAAGCCAAAGGACAAGCCCTCCGACACCGTGCTGGTCTTCATGCACCCAATCGGCGGGGGTGCCTACCTACCGATGATCAACGGCCTGGCGCGCGCCGGACACCACGTCATCTACTGCAACAGCCGATTCCGCGGCACCGACTCGGCCCTGCTGATGGAGAAGGTCGTCGAGGATCTCGGCGAGTGCATCAAGGACGCGAAGAACCGACTGGGCTACTCCAAGGTGGTTCTCGCCGGCTGGAGCGGCGGCGGTTCGCTGTCGGTGTTCTACCAGCAGCAGGCCCAGCACCCGACCATCACGGCCAGCCCGTCGGGCGATGGACCCGACCTGACCAAGCTGGGGTTGATCCCCGCCGACGGCATCATGCTGCTCGCCGCCCACATCAGTCGGCACGGCACCATGACCGAGTGGATGGACGCCTCGATCCTCGACGAGTCCGATCCATCCAAGCGCGATCCGGAACTCGACCTCTACAACCCGGACAACCCCAACCAGCCGCCATACACCGCCGAGTTCCTGGACCGCTACCGAGACGCCCAGGCGGCACGAAATCGTCGGATCACCAAGTGGGTCAAGGAGAAACTGGCCGAACTGAAGGCCGCCGGACGACCCAACGACGAGTTCGCCTTCGTCGTGCACGGCACCATGGCCGACCCGCGCTGGCTCGATCCGACGGTCGATCCCAACGATCGCACCCCGGGCACCTGCTATCTGGGCGATCCTCAGGGGGTGAACTCGAGTCCCGTCGGCCTGGCGCGGTTCTGCACGCTACGCAGCTGGCTGTCGCAGTGGAGCCTCGACGACGCCAACGGTGACGCCGTGGACTGCGGACCCGACGTCGCCGTACCCGCCCTGGTGATCGGCAACCTCGCCGACGACGCGTGCACGCCCAGCCACACCCGCAGACTGTTCGCGGCGATTGGCCACCCCGACAAGGAGATGCACGAGATCGCGGGTGCCAACCATTACTACGCGGGCCCGGACCAACGCGGGACGCTGCGCGAGGCGGTCGGCATCGTCACCGACTGGCTGCACCGGCACGGGTTCTCACTGTGACCGGTGGGCAGGAGGGCACCGACCCGGGGGGTGTGACAGTGACCGGCCCGCTCGACGGCATCCGCGTGATCGAGGTCGGCACGCTGATCTCGGGGCCGTTCGCCGGGCGACTGCTCGGCGACATGGGCGCCGAGGTCATCAAGATCGAACCGCCGGGCGCCCCCGACCCGCTGCGCACCTGGGGGCAGGCCGAACTCGACGGCCACCACTTCTTCTGGACGATCCACGCCCGCAACAAGAAGGCCGCCACCCTCAACCTGCGCGAGGCCAAGGGGCGGGAACTCTTCCTCGACCTCGTCGAACGCTCCGACATCATCGTGGAGAACTTTCGCCCCGGCACCCTGGAGAAGTGGAATCTGGGCTATGACGTTCTGCGCGAACGCAATCGGGGCATCATCCTGGTCCGGGTGTCCGGCTACGGGCAGACCGGGCCGGAGGCACACAAGGCCGGTTACGCCTCGGTGGCCGAGGCCGCCAGCGGGCTGCGACACATGAACGGTTTCCCGGGGGGCCCTCCCCCACGGTTGGCGCTGTCACTGGGCGACAGTCTGGCGGGCATGTTCGCCGCGCAGGGCGCACTCGCCGCGCTGTACCGCCGCACGGTGACCGGCGAGGGCCAGATCGTCGACGCCGCGCTCACCGAAGCCTGTCTGGCGGTGCAGGAATCGACCATCCCCGATTACGACGTCGGCGGCGTGGTGCGTGGACCGTCGGGCACCCGGCTCGATGGCATCGCCCCGTCCAACATCTACCCGACCGCCGACGGCAGCTGGGTGGTGATCGCGGCCAACCAGGACACCGTCTTCCGCCGCCTCTGCGGCGCAATGGGTCAGCCGGAGCTCGCGACTGACGACCGCTTCGTCAATCACGTTGCCCGCGGACGGAATCAGGACGAGATCGACAAGATCATCGGCGCGTGGGCGGCAGAACGACACCCCGCCGACATCATCGCCACGCTGGGCGCTGCCGGCGTCATCAGCGGGCCCATCAACACCGTCGCCGAGGTCATCACCGATCCGCAGCTGGTGGCCAGGGGCATGATCGCCGACCACTACGACGAGCGCATCGGTCGCAACGTCAAGGGGCCCGGAGTGGTGCCGGTGCTGTCGGAGACCCCTGGCACCATCCGCAACGGCGGCTCACTGGAACCGGGTCAGCACAACGACGAGGTGTACGGCGAACTACTGGGCAGATCGGCAACCGAACTCGAGGCGCTGCGGGCGGAGGGCGTGCTGTGACCCCCCGCGAACACGTCACCATCCGCGAGGTCTGCTTGCGCGACGGGTTGCAGATCGAGGCTCCGATCCCGTTGTCCGCCAAGATCGAGCTGCTGGAGGCCGTCGTCGCCACCGGTGTCCGCGAGATCGAGGCGACCGCCTTCGTATCGCCGTCGAAGGTGCCCGCGCTCGCCGACGCCGCGGCCCTGGCGGCCGAGCTGCCCCGGCTCCGGCAATCGCACGGAGTCGAGTTCTCCGCGCTGGTCGCCGGACCTGGTGGCGCGGGCCGGGCCATCGCCGCCGGAATGGACTCGATCGAGTACGTGGTGTCGGCCGCCGACGCGCACAGCCACGCCAACGTCGGACGGTCGAGCGCCGAGTCCACGGACCTGATCGCCGACATCGCCCGCATCGCGCACGAGAACGACGCGACGATAGAGGTCATCATCGCAACCGCGTGGGACTGCCCCTTCGACGGACCGACGGATCCAAGGCGGGTGCTGGACATCGCCACGGCGGCCGTCGAGGTCGGCGCCGACCGGGTGGCCATCGCCGACACCATCGGCACCACCACACCGCGCCGGGTGACCGCTCTGATCGAGCTCCTTGCCCCGATCATCGGCGACCTGCCACTCGGTGCCCACTTTCACAACACGCGAGGTGCCGGGCTGGCCAGCGCCTACGCCGCCGTGGCCGCGGGAATCAGACGGCTTGACTCGTCGGCCGGTGGGCTCGGCGGCTGCCCGTTCGCGCCGGGTGCGAGCGGCAACATCGCCACTGAGGACCTCGTCTACCTGTTGCGCGACAGCGACATCGCCGTCGACGTCAACCTGCAGGCAGCGATCCATGCGGCGGACGTCGCGCGCAAGGCCGTCGGCCACGACCTACCGAGTGCGCTGTTGCGCGCCGGCGATCGCATCCTGGGCTGAACGCGACCATGCCTGCAGAGTCACTCACCGCGAAGGGCCGCCAGACCCGTGAGGCCATCGAACTCGCCGCACGGAAGTTGTTCGCCGAGCGCGGCTTCCACGGCACGACACTGACCGAGATCACGTCGGCGGCCGGCAAGTCCCCGGCCGCGTTCTACCGCTACTACACCGACAAGGAAGACCTGCTCGCCGTACTGGCCGAGTCGTTCCTGCGCGACGTGGTCGCTCCTCTCGGCCCGCAGGTGCACCTACCGGAGTCACCCGAGGACACCGAGTTCTTCGTCTCGGCCGTGACGGGCTACTGGAACATGTTCAAGCAGAACATCGGCATCATGGTCGCGGTCGATCAGCTCGCCGCGGTGCAGCCGCGGTTCGCCGCCCTGCAGAATGAGTTCCGGCGCTTCGGCATCGACATCGTGCGGGCGTCGGTGCTGCGCGCTCAGGACCAGGGCTACGGCGTCGACCTCGACCCCGAGCACACCGCACTGGCGATCTCGTTGTTGTTCGAGCGATTCACCACGGTCTACCTTCGCGAGGACACCGGCATGCTGGGGGTGGCGAGCACCGACGAGAACGCGGTGCACACCCTGTCGACGATCTGGAAGAAGACGCTGTACGGCTTTTGACAGTTGGACCATCAGAAAGGAATCAGCGTGGATTTCGCACTGCCCGAACACCTTCCGGGCCTGCTGGCTGAGATGGACGCCTTCATCGAGACCGAGATCAAGCCGCTGGAAGCCGAACACATGCAGTACTTCGACCAGCGTCGCGAGTACGCCCGCACGGATTGGGACAACGGCGGCATTCCGCAGCGGGCCTGGGAGGATCTGCTCGACGAGATGCGCCGCAGGGCCGACGCGGCGGGGTGGCTGCGATTCGGCCTGCCGTCCCGGTTCGGTGGGCGCGACGGCACCAACCTCGACATGGCGGTGATCCGGGAACACCTGGCGCACAAGGGTCTCGGGCTGCACAACGACCTGCAGGATGAGTCGTCGATCGTCGGCAACTTCCCCCAGGTCATCATGATGGACCGGTTCGGCACCGATCAGCAGAAGAGGGAGTGGGTCGAGGCTCTGCTCACCGGTGAGCGCTCGATGGCGTTCGGGCTCTCCGAACCCGACCATGGCTCCGACGCCACCTGGCTGGAGACCAGTGCCGTGGCCGACGGTGACGGCTGGGTGATCAACGGAACCAAACGATGGAACACGGGGGTGCACCGCGCCTCCCACGACCTCGTCTTCGCCCGCACGTCCGGCAAGCCGGGCCAGGCCACCGGGATCACGGCGTTCCTGGTGCCGTGCGACAGTCCTGGCTTCAGCGTGCCGTTCTACTGGTGGACGTTCAACATGCCCACCGACCACGGCGAGGTGGAACTGAAGAACGTCCGCGTGCCCGCCGACGCGGTGCTCGGCGAGGTGGATCACGGCCTGGAGGTGGGCCAGACCTTTCTGCACGAGAACAGGATTCGGCAGGCGGCCAGCAGCCTCGGAGCCGCCCAGTACTGCATCGACAGGGCCGCGGATTACGCCTCCGAACGCGTGGTGTTCGGCAAGCCTCTGTCGGTGAATCAGGCCGTGCAGTGGCCGCTGGTGGAACTGCAGACCGAGGCGCAGATGGTGCGGCTGCTGGTCTACTACGCCGCCTGGCATCTGGACCGCAATCACCACATGGAGGTGTCGGACAAGGTGTCGATGGCCAACTATCGTGCCAACCGACTGGTGTGCGAGGCCGCCGACCGGGCGATGCAGATCCACGGCGGCCTCGGATACAGCCGTCACGAACCGTTCGAACACATCTACCGGCACCACCGCCGCTACCGGATCACCGAGGGGGCCGAGGAGATTCAGATCCGGCGGGTGGCGCAGAGGATGTTCAAGTTCGGTCGGTCCAACAGGTGATCGACGCTGCCGCGCTCGCGCGCGTCCTCGAACGGTCGCTTGGCGCGGTGCACGTCGAACAGCTCCGTGTCCTGACGGGTGGTGCGAGCCGCGCGACGTGGGCGTTCGAGGCGGTCACCGACGCAGGCACGCGGGAGCTGATCCTGCGCATCGGTCCGCCGGACGAGATACATGCGGGAATGGAGTTGGAGGCCGCAGCGTCGGGGCGGGCGGCCGCGCAGGGCGCACCGGTGCCGCACGTGCTGGTCGCCGACAATGCATCCACCGCACTGGGCAATCCGTTCCTGGTCTGCGACTTCATCGGCGGTGAGACCATCGTGCGCCGAATCCAACGGGCCCTGGACGACGACTCACGCGCCGACCTGGTCCGGCAGTGCGCTCGCGCGCTCGCGGCGATCCATCGGGCCGACCC
This sequence comes from Mycobacterium sp., assembly GCA_025965555.1. Lineage (GTDB taxonomy): Bacteria > Actinomycetota > Actinomycetes > Mycobacteriales > Mycobacteriaceae > Mycobacterium. The sequence goes on along the minus strand of JAOPWT010000276.1, from coordinate 13,979 downwards.
GACGGGCATCGGACTCAAGGCGCCCGACCAGCTCGACGAATGGCACGCCCGACTCGACGAGATGGGTGACACCACGGCGCCGTTCGAGTGGGCGTTCCGGTGGCTCGCCGCGCATCGACCACCGGCGTCGTCAAACGTGTTGGTGCACGGCGACTTCCGCATGGGCAACCTCATCGTCGACACCGGCGAACATCCGGCCCGGTTGGCCGCGGTGCTGGACTGGGAACTGACCCACACCGGCGAGGTGTACGAGGATCTGGCGTGGTTCTGCATCAGGGCATGGCGCTTCGGGGCGCCGCGGTCGCTCGGGGCGGGCGGCCTGGGCAGCATCGAGGACTTTCTGCGTGCCTACGAAGAGACCTCGGGCACGACGCTTGATCGCGCCGCCATGCGATGGTGGCTGGTGCTGTCGACTCTGAGGTGGGGGGTGATCTGCCGGTACCAGGCCGAACGACACCTGTCTGGGCAGACGCGATCAGTCGAACTGGCCGCGATCGGGCGTCGGGTCTGTGAGACCGAGTTCGATCTGCTCACCCTGTTGGAGGACGCCTCGTGACCGGCCCGTACGGCAGACCGACGGCGGCCGAACTCGTCGCGGCCGTCGCGGAGTTCCTGGAAACCGACGTCAGGGACGGTACGACGGGAGCGGTCAACTTCCATGCCCGTGTCGCCGCCAACGTATTGCGCACCATCGAGCGGGAATTGCTCGACGACACGGCTGCGCCGGATCTACTTGGTTTCGACGACGAGCGGGCGCTGGCCGCGGCGATCCGTGCCGGCGACCTCGACGACCGCGGCGCCGAAATCACCTCGGCACTGCGCGAACTCGTTCTGCACCGGCTCGCCGTCTCCCATCCCGGCTACGAGCAGGAGTAGTCACTCACCTTCGTCGGACCACGGGTCATGACCGCCGCAGGCCGTTGGCGATCCACGTCTGGACCTGTGGCGTGAGCCGATGCGGGAGCGCCCCCACGCGTGTGCAGGTTCGCAGAATGCTCTCCGACGTCTCGGCCTCGAACACGCCGTAGAGCGCGTCGTCAGCGGGCACCGACAGTGTGACGAGCAGCCGTACCGGTGCCGCTTCGATCGACATCGCCTCGGCGGTGGACTCCAACAGCGACGCGAAGCTACTGATGGCGTTCTCGGTGAGCTCCGTCCGGTACCACTCGGCAAGGAAACAGGCCACGTCAGCCCTCTCCGTCGGTTGTCGAGTCCCGGGTGTCGGCGTTCAACCGGCGCCCCAACTCGAACCGTGTGCGGATACCCAGTTTTCGGTACACCCGGCCGAGGTTCGATTCGACCGTCTTCGGACTGATGAAGAGCGCCGCGGCGATGTCCTTGTTGGTCATTCCGGTGGCGGCCAGTTCTACGACGCGCTGCTCGGCAGGCGTCAGCTCGGACTCGTGACCCCGCAGCAGGTTGATGCGCTCCAACTCCGCTTCGGCCCTGGCCGCCCAGATCGGCGCGCCGAGACTCTGGAAGGTCGCCAACGCAGCCTCGAGGGTCGTGCGCGCGGCCTGCCGACGGCGCAGACGCCGTTGCAGCCCTCCAAGGACGAGCTGAGTGCGGGCCCGTTCGAATGGCGCAGGAATCTTGCCGTGTTCTGCCATGGCACGTAGTGCCGCACGCTCCGCACCGTCGAGATCCCCCATGGCAGCCAGCAGCATGCTTCGGCAGCGGGCTCCGTCCGCCGACATCCACGGATGATTCAGTCGTGAACCAATGTGCTCCAACGACGTCGTCAGTTCCTCCGCCGGATCGAGGGTGTTCATCGCGATCATCGCCTCCACGGCATCGGGAATGAAGTAGAACGTGGCAATGTCGACGTCAACGGCCCGACGCCACCGAGAAAGCAACGGCTGCAGGACGTTCAGCGCCTCGGCATGGTTGCCGAGTGAAACCTCCAGGAAGCCGAGTGCCATCGTCGGCCACGGTGTCGTCCACTGCCCGTCGGGAGCTGAAGTGTCCGCGAGCGCGCTCTCGACCGCCTTGCGCGCGTCCTGCTCTCGGCCCGCGTAGGCAGCCGCCAGCGCAGCGGGCACCGCCGCCAAGATCCGGAAGTGGTTGCCTCCGATCTGTTCTGCCCGCAGCAGCATGTCCTCCGCCGTGCGCGCGGCATCGTCGTAGCGACCCAGGCCGACGTCGACGATCGCGGCGTGGAACTGCAGCCACGGCAAGTCGCAGTCGGCACCCCGCGAAGCCCTTCGCGCCACGATGGCGGCCAGTTTCGGCTTCGCCTCGGCGAGGCGTCCCGTCCACGCCAGGACGAGCGCGTTGACCACATGGGCGCTGAAGGGTGCCGGTGCGTCCTCGTCGAGGTCTTCGAGGTTCGCGGCGCGGTCGAGCGTCTTCAGATCCAGCGCAAGGCCCCGGCGGCACAGCAGCGTGACGTGCATCGCCAGCGACTGGCTGATGAGATGCGGATCCTTCAGTCGCTCGGCGTGCGTCATCGCCTGCACGGAGTGTCGGTGCGCGGCGTCGGCGTTCCCGAGTGACAACTGAGCCATCGCCAAGCACAGGTGGGCTCGTACCAACAGTGCCGGTTGCCTGGGGACATCGGTCGTCGCTTGCGCAAACATCTCGGCTGCCGCGCCAAAGTCGCCGTGGCACATCAGAGTTGAGGCAACCAGCATCCGTGCGGCGGCCCGTTGCTCTCCGGCGGCAAGGCCAGCGGCGGCGGATTCCGCCAGGCCTCGGGCCCGCTCGAGGTCCCCCGCCCTGAGGTGGTGCCGCGCAGCCTCGAGTCGCCGTGCGGTGGTATCCCCGCCGAGACCGATGGCCAACTCGACCAGTTCGGCCGCCGCGGCCGGGGCGCCATCGACGTTGACGACCGCCGCCGCGACGTCGAGGGCAGTCAGGGTTTCGGGGTCTGCGCTCACGACGGCCAGCGCCATGTGTCGTGCCCGCTGCTCCGGAGCGGACTCGAGATCGGCCAGGATCCGGTGCATGCGACGACGCTGCGCGGGCAGCGCCTGACTGTAGACGCCGTAGGCCAGCACGGGGTGGGTGAACCGGACTCGATTTCCCTCGATCGTGATCACCCCGTGCCTCTCGGGTTCCTCCAACAGGTGGACGAGGCGGTCGACCGTGGTGGACGTCATCGTCGCCATCACGTCGACCGTCGGATCGCTGATGCACGCCGCAGCGAGCAGAACACGCCTGACCTCGTCGTCGAACCGACCGACTCGCACCCGCATGATCTCGGCGAGCGCAGGCGGCAGGGCAGCTGTCGCGGCGGGCGTCGGATTGCTCAGAAGCGAACGTGCGAGTTCCAAGGCGTAGAAGGGATTGCCGCCGGACACCTCGGCGATGCGCATCATCGTCGGCCGCGAAAACGACCGCCCGACGCGGTCGGTGATCATCCGTTGCAGTCGGCTCGGTTCCATCGGACGGATCCGCATCCGGGACAGGGCGTCCGGGCTGTCGAGCTTCAGCCAGGACGCGGCACCGTCTGGCGTGGTCCGTTCGGTGAGCAACAGTCGGACGCGGCCGCGCAGTCGACGTGCAGCGAAGGCGAGAAGATCACGACTCGCGGCGTCGAGCCATTGGACGTCGTCGATGGCGACGAGCACGGGTGAGGCATCGGCCAGCTTGTTGACGATCGCGGTGAACGCCGCGACGACCGCCCGCTGATCGTCGGTCGACTGATGTTCCGCCACCTGCAGTAGGTTCCGCTCCGCGGCGATCCGCTGCGTCTCGGGCAGCGAGCTGAGAACGTCGGCCTCGACGTCGGCGATCAGTTCGGAGGCGATCCCGAAGGCGAATTCCCTCTCGTCCCGACTGGCCCGCGCCGACAAAACCCGGAATCCGCCCAGCCGCGCCTCCTCGGCAGCAGCGAGCCAGGCCGCGGTCTTGCCGATTCCCACCTCCCCTTCGATCAGCAGAGCCGCCGGTCCGCGCGCCGCCGATGACAGGAAGGACGAGATCTGCTCGGCATCGTTGGTCCCGTTCATCGGCACACCTTTCGATCGCCGAACGCCAGTGATGACGCGGTAAGGGGTGAGCAGTCCGCACGCCGGTGCATCGACGTCAGCGGTCGGCGCCACGATGGGGTGCGGAGACGAATCGAAGGCGTGGACCGTCATCAATCGCCGCGCGAGTCGGTGAGATGAGTTCTTCCTCAGGCGAAGCCGTTCGATGCATTGCCGCCTCCTGGCCGCCGGAAGTCCGGTGTGCTCGTGCCAAGAGGCTATGAACTGGGCGCGGCGTCCGTCACGCGTAGCGGACTACGTGTTTTCACCTGTTCGTGCGCCTACGTGGCGTGGTCCGCAGTTAGCCTCGGCGGTCGTGGTGCTTCAGACCGGCACCGTGCCCGAGGACACCGACTGCAGGGTTTGCCTGCTCGAACGCGGCGACGCCTATCCCCCTGGCTCGTTCCCGCGGACTCCGGACGGGATGGCGAAGAACTTCTGGGACCCGTCCGAGGGGCTGTACGGCATGTTCAACGTGTGGTCCTTCGAGCACGTGGACGCGATCGTGTCCAGTGGGCTGGGCGGCAGGCGACCTCAGCACTATGTCGGTCCGCGGCGGAATGGCAAAGCGGCGCCTTACGTTCGGCCATCGGTCCGCAACATCTGCGGACTGGCCCGCACCGTCGTCGACAGCGCCGCCCGGTCGGGCAGGCCGAGCTTCATGCACGCCTTGTAGACGTGGCCCTCGACGGTGCGGATCGACACGGACAGCCGGACGGCAATCGCCTTGTTGGTCATGCCCTGCGCCACCATGACGGCTACTTCCCGTTCGCGGCCCGTGAGCGGCAACGGATTCAGTACCTTCTCCAACGCCGGGGTCGCGGGATTGCCACAGCGCTGTGACAATGCTGCGGCGCGCGCCTTGGCGGACCGCTCGCCCGCGCGGTCACCAGCGGCTTGGTGCACGTGTGCCGCCTGCGCGGCGGCATCCGCGGCGGCCGCCAGCATTCCCGCGGCCTCCAGTTCCGCGGCTACCCCGGCCAGGGCGGGGCCGTCGCGATCCGCGAGCGCCTGGCCGTGCGCGATGAAGAGGTGCCCTGCTGCACAGTCGATCTGCGCATTGATCCGGCGCGCCGCAGCCAACCCGTCGACGTCGCCGAGTCGCACCGCATCGTGGACCGCACGGAGTGCGACGGCGCTCTGCCCGGACTTCTCGGCCGCGTGGATGGCATCGCGGGCCGCGGCCACGGCGCCGCGGATGTCACGCGCCGCGGCAAGCGTCCATGCCCGCGCCAGCGCCAGGTCGGGAGCGTACAACTCGGAGCGCATCCCGTGGGAGGACACGGCGCGATCGAGTGCGCTGGCGGCCTCGGCGGCGCGCCCCTGCTGCCCGAGTGTCTGCGCCAGTCCGATCAGCGCCAACGGACCCCAGCTGTAACCGGTGGACGTCAGCGCCGCGGCGGCCTGTCGAAACAGGTTGGCGGCCTCGTCGAAGGCACCGCGCGCCAGCAGCGTGTGACCCAGTAGGACCTCACCGATCGCCCGCCCGGGCTGCTGAAACTCCGAGAAGCTCAGGTAATGCCGCGACAGATCCTCCGCGGCGCCCACGTCGCCCGCCATGATCAAGCCGAAGGTCTGTCCGAGGCCGATGGTGAACCGCAACAGGCCGGGGTGGGTTGCATTAAGCCCGCGTTGGGCGAGGACCTCGACGTCGCCGAAGCGACCGAGTCGTGCGCTGGACAGGGTGGCCGTGGCCGCCGCCCAGGCGACCGCAAGGTCCAGCGCCTCAGTGGATTCCAGGACGACGGACGCCACGCGCACTGCGCGGTCGGGTTCGCCGCAGTTCATCGCGAAGGTCGCGGCGAGCGCGTCGAGCGTGTGGAAGGCGGCAGGCTCGGAGATGCGGGCGCGCATGTCCGCCAGGTAGTTGACCGCGTCGTGCGACTCCGACAACATCCAGAATCTGTTGGCGGCCTTCGGAAGTGTCCAGGCGGTGAGATCCCACTCGGACAGCGTGTCGGGATCGACGGGGTTGAGCACCTCGTCGGCGTCGCGCCCTCGGCCCTGCCACGACAGTGAATGGGCCAGTGGCAATCGCGCCGACAGATCACCGGTCTGCTCGAGTGCACCGCGCGCAAGACGCTCGCCGAATGCCAGGTCGCCCATGCGCATTGCTTCCCACGACAAGGTGATCAGGTCGCCCGCGTCGGGCGGGGTGTCGGTGTCGAGTGCCAGTCCTGCGATTCGCAACCGCCCACTGATGTTGGTTGGCGCGTCGCTCGACAGCTGCCCGACGAGCATCTTGCGCAACCTGCGAACGGCCAGCCGCCCGAGCCCGGACCGAACGCGCTCGGTGTAGAGCGGGTGGAACGGATGCGCGACGAGGCTGCCACCCTGATCACTGATCGTGACGACTCCCGCGATCTCCGCGCGATCGATCGCTTCCAGGCCTGCGACCTCGGCGAGATCCGACACCGCAAGCGGTTCCTCCACGGCAAGGAATTCCAAGACGGTTCGGACTTCCGGCGCGAGAGCGCTCAGGTGCTGATCGATGAGCGTGGATAGCTCTGGGGTAAGGGTCATTTCACCGCGCAGCTGCCAGACACCCTCGACCTGTCGGAGCGAACCGGTGTTCACCGCGGCCACCACTAGGTGGCGAAGATAGAGCGGGTTCCCTTGGCTCACCTCGAACATGCGAGCCGAACTGACGCCCTCGACCGGGCCACCGAGAACCTGTTCGAGAAGCGTCTCCGATTCGTCGGCGTCGAAGGGATGGATGTCGCACCGCGCGAGGATGTCGTCCTTCCACAGCGCGGTGATCGCGTCGGGGCAGGGTTCGCCGTCACGAACCGTCAACAGCAGGCGAGCCGAGCCGCTGATCGCCAGTTGATGGACGAGCGTTGCGGACAACGTGTCGAGATGGTAAGCGTCGTCGACGACCAGGGTCAGCCCATGCGCGGCGTCGCGGTGCAACGAGTCCTGCGCCGCCCGCAACAGCATGGCGGGTTCGTCGGCGCCCGCCAGCTCGACCAGATGGCTGAAGGCCCCGAAGGGAATGAGTTTCGCCGACCCGGTGGCGGAGACCCAGCGTGAGGTGACGCGAGGATGGTCCTTCGCGAACGCCTTCGCGACTGCGCGCGCCATCACGGTCTTGCCCACGCCCGGCGCGCCGACCAGTACCGCGCCGCGTCCCGAGCCGAATGCGGACTCGAGCTGCTTGCGCGTCGCACCCCGCCCCGCCATCATCCAGCGAACCCCCACCACAGGGCGATCCTATGCCTGACAGCGCCTACCCATCAGTCGAAACGAAAGTGGCAACCACACATTCTCAGCTGCGGCGTTGCCTTACCCTCCTTCGAGACCATCGGGAGGAGAAGCGCCATGCCAAAGGCGGCATCCGACGTCCTGTCCGACGTGGCCAACGGACTCTTTGGCGCCATCGAGCGGGGCGACTACGCGGCCGTCGAGAACCTGTGGGCCGACGACGTCGCGGTGTGGCACAGCGGCGACGAGGCGGACAACGACCGCGTCCGCGCACTGAAGGTGATCAGGTGGTTCATCAGTACCACCACGGACCGGCGCTACGAAGTCCTTGACCGACAGTTCTTCGAGAACGGCTTCGTTCAGCAGCACGTACTTCGCGCCGACGCATCCCGTGGTGCGTCCATCACCTTGCGCGTCTGCATCGTGATCAAGGTCGACGCCACCGGACTGATCTCCAGGATCGACGAATACTTCGACCCTGCCGATATGGCCGCATTGGTGCAACGATGACTGACATGGCTTCGCTTCCCCTTCACGACTGGATCGGCTCATGGCAGGTCGACCCGGACCGATCCGGCACCACCGTCCGCTGCAAGACCATGTGGGGACTGGCGACGGTGAAGGGCACGTTCTCGAACCTGACGGGTGCCTGTGAGGTGACTGAATCCGGAGCGTCCGGCGATGTTCGGATACCGGTGAGCACGCTGACCACGGGAATCGCCAAGCGCGACGGTCACCTGCGGGAACCCGAGTTCTTCGACCTGGAACGCTTCCCGGACATCACCGTCGCGGTGACTGCGGCGGGCCCGAAGGGTCCTGACACCGCCGACGTGCACGCGACGCTCTCGATCAAGGGCACTACCCGTCCGATCGATTTCCTGGCCTCGGCCGCCGAGCTGGCGGACGGGGCGGTCAGGGTCACGACGAGCCTGGTGATCAACCGACATGACTTCGGCGTCGACGGCAACCTTCTCGGCATGGTCGGCGACGACGCGACGGTGTCGGCCGATGTCGTGTTCGTCCGGTCCGACCGAACCTGACGTCATCGGTGCCGTGGCCGTCGTAGCATCGGCTGCGTGCCCGATTCGCCCCTGAAGATCCTGGTCTACAGCGATAACGCGCGTACCCGCGATCAAGTGCGCAGTGCGCTGGGCAAGCGGGTCCATCCCGACCTGCCCGAGCTGGAGTACCTGGACGTCGCGACGGCTCCGGTGGTCGTCGCGAACCTGGACAAGGGCGGCATCGACCTGGCGATCCTGGACGGCGAGGCGACTCCCGCAGGTGGGATGGGGCTGGCGAAGCAGCTCAAGGACGAGGTGGCGCACTGCCCCCCGATCCTGGTGCTGACGGGGCGCCCGGACGATGCGTGGCTGGCCTCGTGGTCACGCGCCGAGGCGGCCGTGTCCCACCCGATCGACCCGATCCGGCTCGGCGAGGCCGTCGCGTCGCTGTTGCGCTCGATCACGCCGTAACCAGCACGAAACAGACTGACACCGTTCACTTCTCGCGATGATCGTGTCGCAAGACCTCGGTACGCAGTTGCTTCTCTGGATCCTATCCAAAATGCGCCAAGCCGACCGTTAACGCGGCTAAGCTGTGTCATAGCTCACATCGACAGCCCACGAGGGAGCGACACAGCGGAATGAACGCGTACATACCCATTCTGGTTCTCGGAGTGATCGCCGCTGCATTCGCGATCGGATCGGTCGGCATCGCGCTCCTGATCGGGCCGCGGCGGTACAACCGGGCCAAACTCGAGGCCTACGAATGTGGCATCGAGCCCGTCGCACCTGGATCGCCGGGCGACCTGCAGACCGGACAGCGATTCCCGGTGAAGTACTACCTGACCGCGATGTTGTTCATCGTCTTCGACATCGAAATCGTGTTCCTCTATCCGTGGGCCGTCGCGTTCGACTCGCTCGGCCTCTTCGCCGTCATCGAGATGCTGCTGTTCATGCTCACGGTGTTCGTCGCCTACGCGTATGTGTGGCGACGCGGCGGACTCAGTTGGGATTGAGCTGACTCATGGGACTCGAAGAACAACTACCGGGCGGCATCCTCCTCTCCACGTTGGAGAAGGTCGCCGGATACGTACGCAAGGGTTCGCTGTGGCCGGCGACCTTCGGACTGGCGTGTTGCGCCATCGAGATGATGGCCACGGCCGGACCGCGGTTCGACATCGCACGGTTCGGCATGGAGCGGTTCTCGGCGACTCCCCGACAGGCCGATCTGATGATCGTGGCGGGTCGCGTCAGCCAGAAGATGGCGCCGGTGCTGCGCCAGGTGTACGACCAGATGGCGGAGCCCAAATGGGTTCTGGCGATGGGGGTGTGCGCCTCATCGGGCGGCATGTTCAACAACTACGCGATCGTGCAGGGCGTCGATCACATCGTGCCCGTCGACATCTATCTGCCAGGCTGTCCGCCCCGCCCTGAGATGCTGCTCAACGCAATCCTCATGTTGCACGCCAAGATTCAGGAGATGCCCTTGGGCGTCAATCGTGCCGAGGCCATCGCCGCAGCGGAGGAGGCCGCCCTGGCATCCCGGCCGACCATCGAGCTCAAGGGATTACTGCGGTCATGACGGAGGCCAACGGCAACGGGAACGGGCCCGATCGACCGGCAGGAGCGCAGCGACTCGGGGGTGAATCAGAGGTGATCGGCCAGCGTCGAGGCATGTTCGGCGTGAAGGGCAGTGGCGACACCTCGGGCTACGGCAGGCTGGTGCGCGACGTCGAACTACCGGGTAGCTCGCCGCGGCCGTACGGCGGCTACTTCGACGAGGTCGTCGACGCGTTGGCGCAAGCCCTTGGCGACGACGTCTTCGGCGCCGCCGTCGAGCGCGTCGTGGTGTTCCGCGCGGAACTGACCCTCGAAATCCGGCGGGAACACCTGGTGGCCGTCGCTCAAGCGCTCCGCGACGACGCCACCCTGCGATTCGAGCTGTGCCTCGGAGTCTCCGGTGTGCACTATCCCAGTGATCTCGGAAGGGAACTGCACGCCGTCTATCCGCTGATGTCCATCACCCACAACCGCAGGATCCGCGTCGAGGTGACCGCACCGGACGCGGATCCTCATGTGCCCTCACTGTTCTCGGTCTACCCGACCACCGACTGGCACGAACGCGAGACCTACGACTTCTTCGGCATCATCTTCGATGGACATCCGTCGCTCACCCGCATCGAGATGCCCGACGACTGGGTGGGGCATCCGCAACGCAAGGACTACCCGTTGGGCGGCATCCCCGTGGAGTACCACGGCGCCGAGATACAACCGCCCGACCAGCGGAGGTCCTACAACTGATGACCAGATCCGACAACCCGCCAGAAGAGATCGTGGTCACGGTGGGCGGTGAAGACTGGCAAGAGGTCGTCAACGCCGCACGCGACAGTGCCGTCGCAGGCGAACGCATCGTGGTCAACATGGGGCCACAGCACCCGTCAACCCACGGCGTCCTTCGGCTCATCCTCGAGATCGAGGGCGAGACCATCACCGAGCTCCGATGCGGAATCGGCTACCTGCACACCGGGATCGAGAAGAATCTCGAATTCCGCAACTGGACTCAGGGCGTGACGTTCGTAACCCGGATGGACTACCTTTCACCGTTCTTCAACGAGACGGCGTACTGCCTCGGCGTCGAGAAGCTGCTCGACGTCACCGACGACATCCCCGAACGCGCCAGCGTCATCAGGGTCATGCTGATGGAGCTCAATCGGATCTCCAGTCACCTGGTGGCGCTGGCCACCGGCGGCATGGAACTCGGCTCGATGTCGGCCATGTTCTTCGGGTTCCGCGAACGGGAACTGGTGCTGTCGGTGTTCGAGACGATCACCGGCCTGCGGATGAACCACGCCTACATCAGGCCGGGCGGGCTGGCATCCGACCTGCCCGACGAGGCGGTTCCCCAGCTGAAGGAACTGTTGGAGCTCCTGCCGATGCGGTTGCGGGACATGGAGGATCTGCTCAACGAGAACTATATCTGGAAGGCCCGCACGCAGGGCGTCGGCTTCCTCGACCTCACCGGCTGCATGGCGCTGGGCATCACCGGCCCGTGCCTGCGCTCGACCGGGTTGCCCCACGACCTGCGCCGCGCCCAACCGTACTGCGGTTACGAGGACTACGAATTCGACGTGATCACCACCGATGAATGTGATGCTTACGGCCGCTACCTGATTCGGGTCCGTGAGATGCGGGAATCCCTCAAGATCGTCGAGCAGTGCCTCGACAAGCTGAAGCCAGGACCGGTGATGATCACCGACAAGAAGCTGGCGTGGCCGGCCGACCTCAAGCTCGGGCCCGACGGGCTCGGCAATTCACCCGAGTACATCGCCAAGATCATGGGCGGCTCGATGGAAGCCCTGATCCACCATTTCAAGCTGGTCACCGAGGGCATCCGCGTGCCTGCCGGGCAGGTCTACGTCGCCGTCGAGTCACCGCGGGGTGAGCTTGGCGTCCATATGGTGTCCGACGGGGGCACCCGTCCCTACCGCGTGCATTACCGCGATCCGTCGTTCACCAACTTGCAGGCGGTGGCCGCGATGTGCGAGGGCGGCATGGTGGCCGATGCGATCGCGGCGGTGGCGTCGATCGACCCGGTGATGGGCGGGGTGGACAGATGACCGTCGTAGATCTGCAGTTGGGCCCGCGACCCGACGAACCGGGACCACCGATATCGGCTGGGCCGCAATCGTATTCGGCCGAGGTGACGGAGCGACTGGCCGATGACGCCGCGCTGGTGATGGCCAAGTATCCCGAGGCGCGGTCGGCCCTGCTCCCCCTTCTGCACCTGGTGCAGGCCGAGGACGGCTACCTCACGCCGGCGGGAATTGCCTTCTGCGCCAACCAGTTGAGCCTCAGCCCCGCCGAGGTGACGGCGGTCGCGACGTTCTACTCGATGTATCGGCGCACCCCCACCGGCGAATATCTGGTCGGCGTGTGTACCAACACGTTGTGCGCCGTGATGGGCGGTGACGCGATCCTCGAGGTCCTCGAAGATCACCTCGACGTCCACGCCGGGCAGACCACCACCGACGGCAAGGTCACCCTCGAACACATCGAGTGCAACGCCGCCTGCGACTACGCGCCCGTGATCATGGTCAACTGGGAGTTCTTCGACAACCAGACTCCCTCGTCGGCACGCGATCTCGTCGACGAGCTGCGCTCGGGCGCGTCGGTCACACCGACCCGCGGTGCTCCGTTGTGTTCCTTCCGCGACACCGCCCGGATCCTGGCGGGTTTCGCCGACCAACGCCAGGGTGCCAACGACGGCACCACCGGTGACGCCACGCTGGCGGGACTGCGGATCGCCCACGAGCGAGGCATGTCGGCGCCCGCCGTTGCCGAATCCAGAAGCACCGCAGCCGGACCCGACGACGAGAAGATCGCCAAGGAGACGGCCCGCGACGAGCCGGCCCCCGGCCCGTCGGCGGACCTGCCACCGAGGAATGGGGCGCAGTCATGACCCTGACACCGGTCTTGAGCAGCTACTGGGACGAGCCGTCCTCTTGGACGTTGGAGTCCTATCAGCGCCACGACGGTTACCAGGCCCTTCACAAGGCCTTGGGCATGGACGCCGACGCGGTGATCGGCCTGGTGAAGGACTCCGGGCTGCGTGGTCGCGGCGGTGCGGGCTTCCCCACCGGCCAGAAGTGGTCGTTCATCCCGCAGGGCACCGAGGGTGCAGGCGCCAAGCCGCACTATCTGGTGATCAACGCCGACGAGTCCGAACCCGGCACCTGCAAGGACATTCCGCTCATGATGGCCACCCCGCACGTGCTCGTCGAGGGTGCGATCATCGCGGCGTACGCCATCCGGGCGCGGCATGCGTTCATCTACGTGCGCGGGGAGGTCGTGCCGGTGCTGCGTAGGCTGCAAACGGCCGTCGCCGAGGCATACGAGGCCGGCTTCCTCGGCACCGACATCCTCGGTTCGGGTTTTGACCTCGACCTGATTGTGCATGCCGGTGCGGGCGCCTACATCTGCGGTGAGGAGACCGCGCTGCTTGACTCGCTGGAGGGCAGGCGCGGCCAGCCACGGCTGCGCCCGCCGTTCCCCGCCGTCGCCGGGCTGTACGCCTGCCCGACGGTGGTCAACAACGTCGAGTCCATCGCCAGCGTGCCCGCGGTCCTGCGCGGCGGGGTGGACTGGTTCAAGTCGATGGGATCGGAGAAGTCCCCCGGTTTCACGCTCTACTCATTGTCCGGACACGTCGCCACCCCCGGCCAGTACGAGGCACCGCTGGGCATCACGCTGCGCGAGCTGCTCGAGTGCGCAGGCGGCGTGCGAGCGGGCCACGAACTGAAGTTCTGGACGCCAGGCGGATCGTCGACCCCCCTGCTGACCCGTGAACACCTCGACATACCACTGGATTACGAGAACATGGCCAAGGTCGGTTCAATGCTGGGCACCAAGGCGCTGCAGATCTTCGACGAGACGACCTGCGTAGTGCGGGCGGTCCGGCGCTGGACGCAGTTCTACGCGCACGAATCCTGCGGCAAGTGCACACCGTGCCGCGAAGGCACCTACTGGTTGGCACAGATCTACGAACGCCTCGAGACCGGAGCCGGTCGGCGGGAGGACGTGGACAAGTTGCTCGACATCGCCGACGCGATCTTCGGTAAGTCGTTCTGCGCGCTCGGCGACGGTGCGGCCAGCCCGATCCTGTCCTCCATCAAGTACTTCCGTGACGAGTACGAGGCGCACCTTGAGGGTGGCTGCCCATTCGATCCACACGCCTCGATGCTGGCCGCACCGGAGGGAGCGCTCACGTGACCACCGCTGAGGACAAGGCCCAACCTACGACCGG
>JAOPWT010000252.1 GCA_025965555.1 Mycobacterium sp. | reverse complement strand
AAGTGGGAGACGTTCCTGACCCAGGAACTCCCGGCCTACCTCGCGTCCACCAAGCAGGTGTCGACGACCGGCAATGGCATCGTCGGCCTGTCGATGGCAGGTGGCGCCGGGCTCATCCTGTCGGCCTATCACCCCGCCCAGTTCAGCTACGCGGCGTCGCTGTCGGGGTTCCTCAATCCGTCCACCCTGTTCATGAAGCAGGCGATCCGGGTCGCGATGCTCGATGCGGGCGGCTACAACGTCGACGACATGTGGGGTCCGCCGTGGGATTCGGCGTGGAAACGCAACGACCCCGTCGTTCAGGTCGACCGCATCGTGGCCAACCGCACCCGGTTGTGGATCTACTGCGCGCCAGGCGGAGGACCGCTCGACGAGAACGTCGACCCAGGTCAGTCGTTCAACGCCAACAGTTTGGAATCGCTTGCGATCAACAGCAACAAGCGGTTTCAGGAGAAGTACGCCAAGGCTGGTGGCAGCAATGCCACGTTCGTCTTCCCACCAGAGGGAAACCATTCGTGGGCTTACTGGGGTCAGCAGTTGCAGGCCCTCAAGCCCGACCTGATTGCCACGCTCAATGGCTGAGTCGGTGACCAGGAAGGACACGTGCGGGAGAGAGATATCACGCCGGCATGTGGTTGACTACAGCGGCACGCAGCGCGTCTGTCGTGCGGCATTCGAACAGATGGGATCTATACAAGCATGAGTTTCGTAGGAAAGATGGCGCGCCGCGCAGCGGTCGCGGCCCTGGCGGCGGGGACGCTGGCAGGACTGGTTGGCGTCGTCGGAGGCTCGGCGACGGCAGGGGCATTCTCGAAGCCGGGTCTCCCGGTCGAGTACCTGATGGTTCCGTCCGCGTCGATGGGACGTGACATCAAGGTGCAGTTCCAGAGCGGTGGCGCCAACGCACCGGCGCTGTACCTGCTCGACGGTCTGCGCGCGCAGGACGACTTCAACGGCTGGGACATCAACACGCCCGCCTTCGAGTGGTACAACGGCTCGGGGTTGTCCGTGGTGATGCCCGTCGGTGGCCAGTCGAGCTTCTACTCCAACTGGTACAAGCCGGCGTGCGGAAAGACCGGTTGCCAGACGTACAACTGGGAGACGTTCCTGACTCAGGAACTGCCCGCCTATCTCTCCGCCAACAATGGCGTCAAGCCCACGGGCGGTGCCGCGGTGGGGCTCTCGATGGCAGGCGGATCGGCGCTCGTCCTGGCGGCGCACCACCCCGACCAGTTCATCTACGCGAGCTCGATGTCGGGCTTCCTCAACCCGTCCGAAGGTTGGTGGCCGGGCCTGATCAACATCTCGATGGGTGACGCAGGCGGCTACAAGGCCAACGACATGTGGGGACCGGCAGAGACCGACCCGGCGTGGAAGTACAACGACGCCATGGTGCAGATCCCGACGCTCGTCTCCAATGGCACCCGACTCTGGATCTACTGCGGCAACGGCAAGCCCAGCGAACTCGGCGGCAACAACGTGCCCGCCAAGTTCCTCGAGGGTCTGACCATCCGCACCAACCGCACGTTCCAGGAGAACTACCTGGCTGCGGGCGGTAACAACGGCGTCTTCAACTTCCCGGACGCCGGCACGCACGACTGGCCCTACTGGGGTGCGCAGCTGCAGCAGATGAAGCCCGACTTGCAGCGGGTGCTCGGCGCGGTCCCGGCCGCTCAGTAGCAAAGGCACGAACAGGCGGCGGCGATCCCCTCGGGGGTCGCCGCCGCCGTTCGTTTCCGCCGCGGCCCGTCATCGTGATGTGGTTCACTACAACGCGAGCGGGGACGGGCGCATCGGGTGATGTAGAGCTCGGTACAGACAGGTACAGAGAGGTGAGTGGGTATGAGGCTGCTCTCGACGCTCTTGCGGACGTCGTTCGCCATGGCGCTTGCCGTCGGGTTGTGGATGGCAAGCCCGCACATCGCGAAGGCCGAGGGTGTCGAGTACCTCATGGTGCCCTCGGCGGCGATGGGTCGCGACATCCCCGTCGCCTTCCAGGGCGGTGGTCCGCACGCCGTGTTCCTGCTCGACGCCTTCAACGCCGCACCGGACGTGAGCAACTGGGTCACCGCGGGCAACGCGATGAACACCCTCGCGGGCCGGGGTATCTCCGTGGCCGCACCGGCGGGCGGCGCATGGAGCATGTACACCGACTGGGAAGCCGACGGCAGCAAGCAGTGGGACACCTTCCTGTCCCAGGAGCTGCCCGACTGGCTGGCCGCAAACAAGGGCCTCGCGCCAACCGGACACGGCGTCGTGGGCGCCGCCCAGGGTGGCTATGGCGCCATGGCGCTGGCGGCATTCCACCCGGACCGATTCCGCTACGCGGGTTCACTGTCCGGTTTCCTGACTCCGTCTCAAACCGCCTTCAACGGCGCGATCACCGCCGGGCTCCAGCGCTTCGGCGACGTCAACACCCAGGCCATGTGGGGCGCCGCCCAGCTGGGCAGGTGGAAGTGGCACGACCCCGACGTGCACGTCGAGTTGCTGAACGCCAACAACACCCGACTGTGGGTGTACAGCCCTGCGGTGTTGGAGTGCAGCGATCCGGCGGCGATGATCGGCTACTGCGACGTGGCAGCAGGTAGTAATCGCACCTTCTATCAGCACTACCGCTCCGTCGGTGGTCACAACGGGCACTTCGACTTCCCGACCTCGGGGCAGCACGACTGGGGCAGCTGGGGTCCACAGCTCGCCGCGATGTCCGGCGACCTGGTCGCCGCCATCGGATAGGCGCACCCGAAGCGGCTTCAGCAAACGGCTCCCGGGTTTCGGTGAGCCCAGCCGGTACGTTGGAGACGTGCAACTCGGCGGACCTCGAACGGCAAGCGCCGCCATGGCCTGTGCAGCGTTGATGGTCAGTGGTTGTGGTATGGGCGACGACGTCATGGCAACCATCGGGATGCGGCCGTCGGAGACCACCGCGCGGGGCACCAGCGCGCAGACCTTTGCCGAGCCGCCGGCTGCGGTGCCGGGCGAGGAACCCGAGATGATGATCACACCGGCGCAGCAGTCCTTCCTCGACGCGCTGACCGAAGCGGGCGTGAAGCCGTCGAGCGAGCTGTCCGCGTTGAGCATCGGCTCCTATGTGTGCCAGGCTCGGGCGGCCAAACAGAGCGATCAGGCGGTGTGGGACTTCGTCCTACCGATGGTGCGTGGTGACGTCAGGGACTCCCATCCCGAGTCGGTGGCGCCGCCAGCGGGTCAAGTCAACTCCACGACCGCCGACTACATTCGCATCGCCACCGACACACTCTGCTAGTAGGAGACTTCCCACTTCATGGCCACCACTCGCCGCCGCAAGCGTCATCGACTCCTCGCCCTGGTGGCGGCCGCGTCGGTGGCAGTGCTGGTCGGGCTCGTCGTCGTCGGACTCTGGATCCTGATGCGGTCCCCCGAGTCCCCGCCCACCGCGACGCCGCCGACCGCCCAACCGCCGACCGGCATCACGACGCCGGGGCAGAAGCCGCGACCGGAGTTTCAGGACGCCAGTTGCGCGGACGTGATGGTGCTGTCGATTCCCGGCACCTGGGAATCGTCGCCCCAGCTCGATCCGGTCAACCCGACGCAGTTCCCCATCGCGCTGCTCCTCAACGTCACGAATCCGCTGCGCCAGGCGTTCGGTGAGGACCGGGTGGCCGAGTACACGGTTCCGTATACCGCGCAGTTCCACAATCCGTTCTCGGCGGACCAGCAGATCTCGTACAACGACAGCCGCGCGGAGGGCACCAAGGCCGCGATCAAGGCATTGACCGACATGAACAATCGCTGCCCGCTGACGAGTTACGTGATCGTCGGGTTCTCGCAGGGAGCCGTGATCGGTGGCGACCTCGCCAGCGACATCGGCAACGGCCGGGGTCCCGTCGACGCGGATCTGGTACTCGGCGTGACGTTGATCGCCGACGGTCGCAGGCAGGACGGTGTCGGGCAGGACATTGGCCCCAACCCGGCCGGGCAGGGCGCCGAGATCACTTTGCAGGAAGTGCCGACTCTGTCCGCGCTTGGCCTGACGATGACGGGTCCGAGGCCGGGCGGCTTCGGCACGCTGAACGACCGGACCAACCAGATCTGCGGGGCAGGCGACCTGATCTGCTCGGCGCCGGAGGGGGCGTTCTCGATCGTCAATCTGCCGAAGACGTTGGAGACACTCAGTGGAGGCGCCGGCCAGCCGGTGCACGCCCTGTACAACACCCCGGAATTCTGGAGCCTTGACGGACAGACCGCGACGCAGTGGACGAAGTCGTGGGCGCAGGGCTTGATCGACAACGCTCCACACCCGAAGCATGGGTGACCGACGACCATTATTTGCTGACCCCTCGCGAGGTTTGGCCGTGGTCAGTGTGGATTTGGCCCCTGCCGAGAGGTCACCTAACATTAAGAGAAAAGTAAGAGCGTCGCCCCAGAAACACGGCGGGGTGTTACGCGCAGTTGGTCCGAAAGCGGACGGCCGCGCCCCGGTACGATCTTGAGGTTTGGCCTCGCCCGATTTCGGGGCGGGAGCGGCTTCGACAGGAGAGTGAAATGGGATTTCACAACCCGTTCTTGAAGGACGGTCACATCAGGTTCCCCGACAACGGCAACCTGGTCCGTCACGTCGAGAAATGGGCGAAGGTGCGTGGCGACAAACTCGCCTATCAGTTCCTCGACTTCTCCACCGAGCGCGACGGCGTGGCCCGCAACCTGAACTGGGCCGACTTCAGTGCGCGCAACCGCGCCGTTGGCGCGCGCCTGCAGCAGGTCACCCAGCCGGGTGACCGCGTCGCCATCCTGTGCCCGCAGAACTTGGACTACCTGGTCGGCTTCTTCGGTGCCCTGTACGCGGGCCGGATCGCGGTGCCGCTCTTCGACCCAGCCGAGCCGGGCCACGTCGGCCGACTGCACGCGGTGCTCGACGACTGCCAGCCGACCGCCATCCTGACCACGACCGATTCCGCCGAGGGCGTGCGCAAGTTCTTCCGCAGCAGGCCCGCCAAGGAACGTCCGCGCGTCATCGCCGTCGATGCAGTGCCCGACGAGGTGGCCGCCACCTGGGTCCAGGAGGAAGTCACGCACGACACCATCGCCTACCTGCAGTACACCTCGGGTTCGACCCGCATCCCGACCGGCGTGCAGATCACCCACCTGAACCTGGCGACCAACATCGTGCAGGTCATCGAGGGCATCGGTGGCGACGAGGGCGACCGCGGCGTCACCTGGCTGCCGTTCTTCCACGACATGGGTCTCATCACGGCCATGGTGTCGCCGCTGATCGGCCACTACGTCACGTTCATGACGCCCGCGGCCTTCGTGCGCCGCCCTGGCCGGTGGATCCGCGAGATGGCGCGCAAGGAGGGTGACACCGGGGGTGTCATCTCGGTCGCGCCGAACTTCGCGTTCGACCACGCCGCCGCCCGTGGAGTGCCCAAGGAGGGCGAGCCGCCGATGGACCTGTCCAACGTGAAGGCAGTCCTCAACGGCAGTGAGCCGATCTCGGCGGCCACCGTGCGCCGCTTCAACGAGGCCTTCGCCGAGTTCGGCTTCAAGCCCGAGGCGATCAAGCCGTCCTACGGCCTGGCCGAGGCCACGCTCTTCGTCTCGACCACTCCGGCCAACGAGCCACCGAAGATCGTCTTCGTCGATCGCGACGAACTCAATGCGCACCGCTTCGTCGAGGTGGCCGCCGATGCTCCGTCTGCCGTGGCCCAGGCGTCGGCAGGCAAGGTCGGCGTGGCCGAGTGGGCCACCATCGTCGATGCCGAGACCGCGACCGAGCTGCCCGACGGGCAGATCGGCGAGATCTGGATCAGCGGGCAGAACATGGGCACCGGCTACTGGGGCAAGCCCGACGAGACCAGGGAGACGTTCCAGAACATCCTGAAGTCCAGGGCCAACCCGTCGCACGCCGAAGGCGCCACCGACGACTCGACGTGGGTCCGTACCGGCGACTACGGCGCGTTCTACGACGGTGACCTCTACATCACCGGCCGCGTCAAGGATCTGGTCATCATCGACGGCCGCAACCACTACCCGCAGGATCTCGAGTACTCGGCGCAGGAAGCCAGCAAGGCGCTGCGCACCGGCTTCGTCGCCGCGTTCTCGGTGCCTGCGAACCAGCTGCCTGCCGAGGTGTTCGACAACGCGCACGCCGGCCTGAAGTTCGACCCCGAGGACACTTCGGAGCAACTGGTGATCGTCGCCGAGCGGGCGCCGGGTGCCAACAAGATGGACCTCGCGCCGGTGGCCGACGAGATCCGCGCCGCGATCGCGGTCCGACACGGTGTCACCGTGCGCGACGTCCTCCTGACCCCGGCAGGCGCGATCCCACGCACGTCGAGCGGCAAGATCGGCCGTCGCGCGTGCCGCACCGGCTACCTCGACGGCAACCTGCGTAGCGGAAAGATCGCGAACGCGTTCCCGGACCAGACGGACTGACCCGTCGACACAGCTCGCGCGAAGAGCAGAGGACAGTGAAGATGACTGACACCGAAGACAATTCGCAGCCCACCCCCGAGGCTCGGCCGGCCCGCACCGACAAGACGGTCGCCGAGCTTCGGGAGTACCTGCGCAACTGGATCGCGAATGCCACCGGGCAGTCCGCCGACTCGATCGACGAGTCCGCCCCCATGGTCGAGCTGGGTCTGTCGTCGCGTGACGCGGTCGCGATGGCCAGCGACATCGAGGACCTCACCGGTGTCACGCTCACGGCCACCGTCGCCTTCCGGCACCCCACCATCGAGTCGCTGGCAGCCGTGATCGTCGAGGGCGAGCCCGAGGACAACGAGGTCGACACCGGCGACGAGGACTGGTCGCGCACCCATCGTGGCGATGCCGCCGAATATGACGTAGCGATCATCGGCATCGGCACCCGGTTCCCCGGTGACCTCAACACTCCCGACGAGATGTGGCAGGCGCTGCTCGAGGGCCGCGACGCCATCACCGATCTACCCGAAGGCCGCTGGGAGGAATTCCTCGGCGAGCCGAGAATCGCGGCGCGGGTCGCCAAGGCGCGCACCCGCGGTGGCTACCTCTCGGACATCAAGGGTTTCGACGCCGAGTTCTTCGCGCTGTCGAAGATGGAGGCCGACAACATCGATCCGCAGCAGCGGATGGCCCTCGAGCTCACGTGGGAAGCGTTGGAGCACGCCAGGATTCCGGCGTCGAGCCTGCGCGGCGGCAGCGTCGGCGTGTACGTCGGCAGCTCCACCAACGACTACAGCATGCTCAGTGTGTCCGACCCCGCGGTCGCGCACCCCTACGCGATCACCGGCACCGCGAGTTCGATCATCGCCAACCGGGTGTCGTACTTCTATGACTTCCGCGGTCCGTCGATGGCGATCGACACCGCCTGCTCCTCGTCCCTGGTGGCGGTGCACGAGGGCGTGAAGGCCCTGCGCGCCGGAGACGTCGACGTCGTGCTCGCCGGCGGCGTGAACGCGCTGGTCACCCCGATGGTGACCGTCGGCTTCGACGAGGTCGGTGGGGTGCTCGCGCCCGACGGCCGGATCAAGTCGTTCTCTCAGGACGCCGACGGCTACGCCCGTTCAGAGGGCGGCGGCATGCTGGTTCTCAAGCGGGTGGCCGACGCCCGCCGCGACGGTGACGAGATCCTCGCCGTCATCGCGGGAAGTGCGGTCAACCACGACGGCCGCTCCAATGGTCTGCTGGCGCCGAACCCGGACGCTCAGACCGAAGTGCTGCGCAAGGCCTACAAGGACGCGGGCATCGATCCGCGCACCGTCGACTACGTCGAGGCCCACGGCACCGGCACCATCCTCGGTGACCCGATCGAGGCCGACGCGCTGGGTCGCGTCGTCGGCAAGGGTCGTGCGGCCGACAAACCTGCGCTGCTCGGCGCCGTGAAATCCAATGTGGGACACCTTGAGTCGGCCGCCGGTGCGGCGAGCCTGGCCAAGGTCGCGCTGTCGCTGCACAACGACAAGCTACCGCCGTCGATCAACTACACCGGGCCCAACCCGTACATCGACTTCGAGAAGATCCGCATCAAGGTCAACGACACCGTCAGCGACTGGCCGCGCTACAGCGGTCACGCGATCGCCGGGGTGTCGGGCTTCGGCTTCGGCGGTGCCAACGCCCACCTGGTGGTGCGCGAGGTGCTGCCGTCGGACCTCGTCGAGCCGGAGCCCACGCCCGACCTCGTCGTGGTCAAGCCGGCCAACGACGAGGCCGCGGCGGTCTACGTCGGCGGCGTGCGGATGGACGAGTACGGCGAGTTCGTCGATGACGATGACGAGGTCGGCGATGAAGGCTTCAGTGTCACGGCTGGCGAACTCGACGAGCCGGAACTGCCCGGCCTCACCGAGGAGGCGCTGCGCCTGCTCGAGGTCGCCCGCGAGGAACTGGACGCGGCTGAGTCGGCCGAACCCACCAAAACGCTGGTACCCCTTGCGGTTTCGGGCTTCCTGACGTCGCGCAAGCGCGCCACCGCCGGCGAGCTGGCCGACTGGATCGACGGCCCGGAGGGTCGGGCGGCCTCCCTCGAGGCCATCGGCCGGTCGCTGAGCAAGCGCAACCATGGCCGGTCTCGCGCCGTGGTGTTGGCCCACGATCACGACGAGGCGGTCAAGGGCCTCCGTGCGCTGGCCGAGGGCAAGCAGACCCCACTGGTGCTCGCCGCCGACGGTCCCGTGACCAACGGACCGGTGTGGGTGTTGGCGGGATTCGGTGCGCAGCACCGCAAGATGGGCAAGAACCTGTACCTGCGCGACGAGATCTTCGCCGAGTGGATCAACAAGGTCGACGCCCTGGTGCAGGACGAACTCGGGTACTCGGTGGTCGAGCTGATCCTCGACGATTCGCAGGACTACGGCATCGAGACCACGCAGACCGTCATCTTCGCGATTCAGGTCGCACTCGGTGAGCTTCTCAAGGCGCATGGTGCCAAACCCGGTGCGCTCGTTGGGCAGTCGCTCGGTGAGGCGGCGGCCGCCTACTTCTCGGGTGGCCTGTCGCTCGTCGACGCCACCCGCACCATCTGCTCGCGCGCGCACCTGATGGGTGAGGGCGAGTCGATGCTCTTCGGCGAGTACATCCGCCTGATGGCGCTCGTCGAGTACTCCGCCGACGAGATCAAGACGGTGTTCTCGGACTACCCCGACCTCGAGGTCTGCGTGTACGCGGCGCCGACTCAGACGGTCATCGGCGGTCCGCCCGATCAGGTCGACGCGATCATCGCCAGGGCGGAATCCGAGGGCAAGTTCGCCCGCAAGTTCCAGACCAAGGGCGCCAGCCACACCCAGCAGATGGATCCGCTGCTCGGTGAGCTCGCGGCCGAGCTGCAGGGCATCGAGGCGCTACCGCTGCAGACCCCGTACTTCTCCACCGTGCACGAGGGCGCCTTCCTGCGCGCGGGCAGCGAGCCGATCCACGACGTCGACTACTGGAAGAAGGGCTTGCGGCACAGCGTGTACTTCACGCACGGCATCCGCAACGCCGTCGACAACGGCCACACCACGTTCCTGGAGTTGGCCCCGAATCCGGTGGCGCTCATGCAGGTTGGATTGACGACGGCTGCCGCAGGCCTTCACGATGCGCAGCTCATCGCGACGCTGGCGCGCAAGCAGGACGAGGTCGATTCGATGACCACGGCCATGGCGCAGCTGTTCGTGCACGGCCATGATCTGGACTTCCGCACGCTGTTCTCCCGCGCGTCCGCCGCCTCCGACTACGCCGACATCCCACCGACCCGCTTCAAGCGCAAGCCGCACTGGCTCGACGTCCGGTTCTCCGCTGACGGCTCGACCATCCTGCCGGGTGCCCACGTTGCGATGCCCGACGGCCGCCACGTCTGGGAGTATGCCCCGCGCAACGCGACCGACCTCGCAGCGTTGGTGAAAGCCGCTGCCACAGCGGTGCTTCCGGATGCCAAGCTGACGGCCTACGAGCAGCGGGCCGTCCCGGCCGACGATGCCCGACTGGTCACGACGCTAACCCGCCACCCCGGTGGTGCGACCGTGCAGGTGCACGCGCGCATCGACGAGTCGTTCACGCTGGTCTACGACGCCATCGTGACCCGCGCAGGCCAGGCGACGACGTTGCCGACGGCCGTCGGTGCGGGCGCCGCGATCTCCGAGGTGGCCGTGCCGCAACCGGCCTTGGTCGACGAGCCGGAGGACGACGCGGCGATCCTGAGCGACAACCTCACCGCGGGCGCGGGTCTGGCGGCATCCTTTGCCAAGTGGTCGCCCGACTCGGGTGAGACGGTCGGCCAGCGGTTGGCGAGCATCGTCGGCGGCGCCATGGGCTACGAGCCCGAGGACCTCCCGTGGGAGGTGCCGCTCATCGAGCTGGGCCTCGACTCGCTGATGGCGGTCCGGATCAAGAACCGCGCCGAATACGACTTCGACCTGCCGCCGATTCAGCTGACCGCGGTGCGCGACGCCAACCTGTACGCCGTCGAGAAGCTGATCGAGTACGCGATCGAGCACCGCGACGAGGTCGATCAGCTCGCCGAGGTTCAGAAGACGCAGACCGACGAGGAGATCGCCGCGGCCCAGGCCGAGCTGATGGGTGGGGCGACGACCGTCGCCGAGCTCGAGGAGATGCTCGCCAAGAAGTCCGCCGACGCCGACGCACTTGCGCCATCCGAGGCGATTCCGGCACCGCCGAGCGATCCGTCCGGCCCCGCCACCCCGGCGCCGCCGACGAACCCCGCCGGACCCAAGGCAGAGGCGAAGACGCCGAACCTGGCAGGCGCGGCGCAGGTGCTCAATCAGCAGGCGATCTCCGAGGCGCTGAACTCCGACGTGCCGCCGCGTGACGCTGCCGAGCGGGTCACGTTCGCGACGTGGGCGATCGTCACCGGCAAGTCGCCGGGCGGCGTCTTCAACTCGCTGCGCGCACTGTCCGACGACGAGGCGCAGAAGATGGCGCAACGGCTGTCGGAGCGCGCCGAGGGCACCATCACCGCAGACGACGTGAAGAACGCAGGCACGATCGAGGAGCTCGCCACCGTGGTGCGCGAATTCCTGGAGGCAGGTGAGCTCGACGGTTTCGTGCGGACCATCCGCGCCAAGCAGAGCGACGATCAGGTGCCGGTGTTCACGTTCCACGCCGCGGGTGGCTCGACGGTCGTGTACGAGCCGCTGCTCAAGCGTCTGCCCGAGGGCACGCCGATGTATGGACTGGAGCGCGTCGAGGGCACCATCCAGGAACGTGCGGCGCAGTACGTGCCCAAGCTGCTCGAGCTCAATGGCTGGACGGGCGGAGCGACGGGAGAAGGGTCGCGCAAGCCGTTCATCCTGACCGGGTGGTCACTCGGCGGTGCACTCGCCTACGCCTGCGCCATCGGCCTCAAGCAGCACGGCGCCGACGTGCAGTTCGTCGGCCTCATCGACACGGTCCGCGCGGGGGAGGAGGTTCCTCAGACCAAGGAGGAGACCCGCAAGCGCTGGGACCGCTACGCGGAGTTCGCAGCCAAGAACTTCAACGTGGAGATCCCGCCGATCCCCTACGAGGAGCTCGAGGAACTCGACGACGCGGGCCAGGTCCAGTTCGTGCTGGACGCCGTGCAGAACGCAGGCGTGCAGATTCCCGGCGGCATCATCGAGCACCAGCGGACGTCCTACCTGGACAACCGCGCGCTCGAGACGGTCGTGATCGAGCCCTACGACGGGCACGTCACGCTGTACATGGCCGACCGCTACCACGACGACGCGATCAAGTTCGAGCCCCGCTACGGCATCCGCCAGCCCGACGGCGGCTGGGGTGAGTTCGTGGCGGATCTCGAGGTGGTGCCCATCGGGGGCGAGCACATCCAGGCGATCGACGAGCCGTACATTGCGAAGGTCGGCGCGCACATGAGCGAGGCGATCAACCGCATCGAAGCCGCCGCGAAGGACGAGAAGGGGAAGTAGGCGACGTGACTGCTGAGGCTGTCGAACCGACCCGTGCCCATACGACGGCCGAGAAGCTGGCCGAGCTCCGCGAGATGCTCGAGCTGGCCAAGGAGCCCGGCGGTGAGAAGGCCGTCGCCAAGCGCGACAAGAAGGGCCTCCCGAGTGCCCGCGCACGCATCCACGAACTGATCGACCCCGGCAGCTTCTTCGAGATCGGCGCGCTGGCCAAGACGCCGGGCGACCCGAGCGCGCTCTTCGGCGACGGGGTGGTCACCGGCCACGCCACCATCAACGGTCGGCCCGTCGGCGTGTTCAGCCACGACCAGACGGTGTTCCAGGGGACCGTCGGAGAGATGTTCGGCCGCAAGGTCGCCCGGCTGATGGAGTGGGTGGCCATGGTCGGTTGCCCGATCATCGGCATCAACGACTCCGGCGGCGCCCGTATCCAGGACGCGGCGACGTCACTGGCCTGGTACGCCGAGCTGGGGCGTCGACACGAACTGCTGTCCGGTCTGGTGCCGCAGATCTCGATCATCCTTGGCAAGTGCGCGGGTGGCGCGGTCTACTCGCCGATCCAGACCGACCTGGTGGTCGCGGTCCGCGATCAGGGCTACATGTTCGTCACCGGTCCCGACGTCATCAAGGACGTCACGGGCGAGGATGTGTCGCTCGACGAGCTCGGCGGCGCCGACTACCAGGCCAAGTACGGCAACATCCATCAGGTCGTCGAGGACGAGAAGGCGGCCTACCAGTACGTCCGCGACTACCTGACCTTCCTGCCCGCCAACACCTTCGACTCGGCGCCCGTCGTGAACCCCGGCCTCGAGCCCGAGGTCACGCCGCACGACCTGGAACTCGACGCGATCGTGCCCGATGCCGACAACATGGGCTACGACATGCACGAGATCCTGCTGCGGATCTTCGACGACGGCGACTTCCTCGAGGTCGCCGCGCAGGCAGGCAAGGCGATCATCACCGGCTACGCCCGCGTCGACGGACACACGGTCGGCGTGGTCGCCAACCAGCCGATGTTCAACTCGGGTGCCATCGACAACGAGGAGTCCGACAAGGCGGCCCGCTTCGTCCGGTTCAACGACTCGTTCAACATCCCGCTGGTGTTCGTCGTCGACACGCCTGGGTTCATGGTCGGCGTCGAGCAGGAGCGCAACGGCATCATCAAGCGCGGCGGCCGGTTCCTGTACTCGGTCGTCGAGGCGGACGTGCCGAAGGTGACCATCACGGTGCGCAAGTCCTACGGTGGCGCGTACGCGGTGATGGGCTCCAAGCAGTTGACCGCCGACCTGAACTTCGCGTGGCCGACGGCACGCATCGCGGTGATCGGCGCGGATGGCGCCGCGCAGTTGCTCGTCAAGCGGTTCCCCGATCCGACGGCGCCCGAGGTGCAGAAGATCAAGGCCGACTTCATCGAGGGCTACAACCTGAACCTGGCGATTCCGTACATCGCCGCCGAGCGCGGGTACATCGACGCGGTCATCGAGCCGCACCAGACCAGGTTGCAGTTGCGTAGTGCGATGCGGTTGTTGCGGGACAAGCAGATTCAGCGCGTGCAGCGCAAGCACGGCCTGATCCCGATCTAGCCGGCGTGCGCGTCGGTCCTAGACCTTCGCGAACTCCAGCCAGTCGTCGACCTCGAACCGGTCGCCGCGCGCCACCACCGTCGCCCCGCCGTGCCCTGGATAGTGCGC
The DNA here is from genome assembly GCA_025965555.1 of Mycobacterium sp. Lineage (GTDB taxonomy): Bacteria > Actinomycetota > Actinomycetes > Mycobacteriales > Mycobacteriaceae > Mycobacterium. The sequence goes on along the minus strand of JAOPWT010000252.1, from coordinate 3,329 downwards.
GGGAATCACCATGGCCCGCGACCTGGCCGCCTCGGTGAACACCCGCTTGCGGGTCACCGCCGCCGCAGCCGGATCCACGTCGAATCCGCACGGGTCGCCGGGTCTTGGAATCTGGATGGGGCAGTGCGTCAGATCGCCGACGAAGACCGCTGGCCTGCCCGCCTCGAGCCACAACACCGACGACCCAGGGGTGTGACCGGCCGCGGGACGCAGGCGCAGTGATTCGCGCCCCTTCCGACGCTCCCGGCCCGTCGGGCGCGAAGAATCGGAAATCGGCCTCCGGCACCAGATAGCGCGCGTTGGGGAATGTCGGCACCCAGTCGCCGTCGGGCCCATCCCCCGGTCGCGGCGCTCCACCCCCAAAAACGAGTTTCGTGTTCCAGCCGACGTGGTCGGTGTGCAGATGCGTGTTGACGACGACGTCGACCTCGGCGGGGTCCACGCCGGCCCGGCTCAATGCGCCGAGGAAGTCGGTGCTCAGCCCCGACAGCGCCGGAATATGGGGCCGTTCACGGTCATTGCCGACGCCGGTGTCCACCACGACGGTCAGTCCGTCGACGTCGATCACCCAACTCTGCATGACGACCCGCCACCGTCCGGTCGCCGGGTCGTAGAACGTCGGGACCAGGAGGTCGGCGTTGTCCTGCCACGCGTCTGGCGGCGTCTCGGCGAACAACCCGGTGCCGACGTCGAACTCCCACTCGAGGACGCGGGTGACGGTCGCATTGCCCAGCTTGATGCGGTCGGTCATGCGTCGACCCTACGATGCTTGGGCGCCTGAGCCGGCCGACCACTTGGAACGTCCCGCGGCTGCGCACCACAGTGGTGTACGTGCGGCCGGTTTAGGGGTTTGATCATGACATGTCGAATCACTTCACCGGATTGAGCCTCGGGCCGCCACTGGGCGACCAACGGCTGGACCTCTGCGACCTCTATGCCTTTCAGTCCCCGGCGGATCCCACCCGCACGGTGCTGATCCTCAACGCCAACCCGAACGCCGATGCGCTGCACCCCGACGCCATCTATCGCCTCGCGATCGACAACGACGGCGATCTGCGCAATGACATCGCCTTCAGCTACGTCTTCTCCACTCCAAGGGACGGCGGTCAGAAGGTTGACGTCTTCTTGGCGGCCGACGAAGAGGCCGAGCAGCCGGAAGCCGTGGGGGAGAGGATCTTCGCAGGGGTCGACGTGTCGTTCGGGAAGACGCCGATCATCGCGACGTCGGGGGAGTTCACGTTCTTCGCCGGTGCGCGCAGTGACGCGTTCTTCTTCGACTTCGACGGTGTCAAGAATCTCTTCGACACGTCGGGCGGACGTAACTTCACCGACCTGCACGTGGCGGGCGACCCGCCGTGGACGGGGGTCGACTCCAACGCGGCGGCCAACGTCTTCTCGATCGCCCTGGAGTTGCCGACCGCATTCCTGGGCGCTGCCCCCGACGTCAGGATCTGGGGCCGCTGCAGCCTGCGTCGCGACGGCGAACTGCTGCACGTCGACCGCGCCGGACACCCGTCGGTCAGCAGCTTCTTCAACACCGACGAGACCAAGGAGGAGTACAACGCCAGCGAGCCGATCCACGACCGCGAGCGGTGGATCGGGCAGTTCATCCACCTGATGGGTCACACCGGCGGCTACTCCGCCGAGCAAGCCGTCGCGGCGATCGATGAGGAGGGCACGCTGCCGGACATGCTGACGTTCGATCCGTCGAAGCCGGCGAAGTATCCCAACGGCCGGGTGCTCACCGATGACGTCATCGACTACCGGCTGAGTTTCCTTTCCAAGGGTGACATTCCGCCGTCGGGTCTGCGCCCGCACACCGACACCCTCGAGCAGTTCCCGTATCTCGGTACGCCGCACTGAGTTTCCGCGGCGACGGTGCTATGGCTTGATCCGGATCTTGCCTGGCGAGAACAGCCCGCTGTGGGTCGCGGTGCCCAGGTCGAGCTGGGCCTGCTGCGCCTCGACGACGGTGTCGAACTTGCGCAGCGAGCCCCAATCGCGACCCCAGTCGTGAGACAGATACGTGGCCATCAAATTCTGCCGCAGCAGCAGGTCGGTGATGCCGAGTAGGCCGCCGTTGAGGCCGTCCTGCCAGGTGTCGGTGTCCTTGCGCTTGGCGTTGTAGTCGGGCGTGATGCGGAACTTCGGCACCTCGGTGACGCCGTTGGCGTGCAGCATCGGATGCTGGCAGGGGAAGGCCAGGCCGACGGCCCAGTCCATCAGCACCGGCTGCTGCGAGCCGACGTACTGCTGGACGGTCTTCAGCTCGGGGACGCGCGGCGGGGTGACGGCGACCCAGTCGCCGGGCGTCAGCGACAGGTCTTCGGCGACGATGCGCACGGACGTGGCGTCCGCAGGAATCTGCGAGCGGTCGAAGCGCAGATTGCGCCACGACGGGATCGGCCCGATGTCGTAGGGCACCACGCGCCCAGCCGCCACCGGTGCGCCGTCCGGCCCTGGGTGGGCGTACTCCAATTCGACGGTCTGGCCGTCGGTGTGGCCGTTGAAGACGCTGTTGCCGCTGATGCTGCCCGCGGCGGTGACGACGACCAGCGGATGGGCGTCGTCGCGGGCGGGCAGTTGGTACCACGCGGACGTCAGGCGGCTCTGCTGCTGCGCAGGGCCGGCGACGTAGCTGCCCGCGAGCGGTACGCGCGTCGGGTCGAGGCCGTAGGGCAGGGGCACGGTCGACCCGTTCACACCGGGGGTGGACAGCTTGACCGGCGCATCCCAGTCATAGTCGTGGCCCGGCGTCGGCAGGTCGTTTCGAATCGCTTCGGCGACAATGTGATCCGGCACGCCGCTGGGAGTGAAGCCGACGGCGGCCCCTGGACCAGCTGGGCCGCCGAGCGGGCCGAGCGGGCCGTAATTCCCCGGCAGTGCCGCCAGGAAGCCCGCGTTGGCATCCGGTTCGACGAGCACGTCGTCGGCCAGGCCGCAGCCACCGACCAACGCCTCGAGGTTGGACGCCGCGTTGGAGTAGGTCGGGTACTGCCGCACCACGCCCGCGAGCATCGACCCGACGAACACCACCACCATGAACCCAGCGGTCACCGGGATCGGCGCAGCCGTCACCAGACGCACCAGCTTGCTCTCGGGGCGGTCGCGCGCGAAGTGCAGCCAGAACGCCCACAGCGCGGCGACGCCGAACAGCGCGAAGAGAATCGAACTGATGGTGACGCCACCGATCTTCGGCATGGCGTTGTTGAACGGGACGCCGTAGCTCGAGACGTACCACCAGCCGTTGGTGCTCGAGAAGGTCAGTGCCAGCACGAACAGCACGGCGGCGGTGAACGCCATGCGGTTTCGTGCCGAGCGCAGCACCG